>JBAWZH010000013.1:0-30110 GCA_037143135.1 bacterium | reverse complement strand
ACAATAATCGCCACAACCATCAATTCAACCAACGTAAACCCTAACTTATTCTTCCTATTCATGATCCTACTCCTATTTGTTTTTGTTTCTATTTTCTCACTAACTTACACCACAAAATTCAATGATTCCGCAAACCCATCATCCCCCACTTTCCACCATTCACCTCCTTTGTTGATCGTTCCAACCAAAGACTATTCCAACCTCTGACACCGCCCACTACTTCATATGTCCTGCCGAACTGAACACCGGCATATAGATTGCCAGGACGAGAAGCAGGATAAGCCCCCCGAAAACAGCGATGATTATGGGCTCTATAAGCGAAATTACCACCATAATCGTCCCCTCCACCTGATCCTCATAGACATCGGCCACCTTGTTCAGCACCTCGGGCAGGCGTCCGGAGGACTCGCCCACGCCGACCATGCGGGCGACCAATCGCGGGAACACTTTCTTGTCGAGGCTTGATGCGATATTGTTACCCGCCATGATGCGGTCGCGGGTGGCCTTCATGGACGCTTCCATGACTTTATTGCCCAGCACCTCGGCGGCGATTTCAATGGCCGTTGCCACGGGAACGCCGCCCGTCATCATGATGCCGAAATTCCGGCAGAACCGGGAAACCGCCAGTTTTCGAATGATATCTCCGATGAGCGGCAACCGAACCAGCATCCCGTCGATTTGAAAACGCCCCGCTTTCGTCGATGCATACAGGATGAAAGACAGAATGGCCGTTGCCACGCCCAGAAAGATCCAGAGGGTATTATGAATCACAAACGTGTTGATCGTAAACACCGCACGGGTCAGTGGCGGCAAGTCGTTTCCAAACCCCTTGAAGATATCCTGAAACTGCGGCAGGACGAAGATCGTCATGATCCCCGAAATCAGGAGGAAGAACCCTCCGATAAACATCGGATAGGCCAGAATGCTCTTGATCTTGCGAGATAACCGGTCGTTTTTCTCCATCGACGTTGCCAGATAATTCAAGGTCTCGGTCAGACTTCCCGCCTCCTCCGCCGTTCGGATCAAGGCGATAAACAACCGGTCAAAAATCTTGGATTCGCCCATGATGGCGGAGGAAAACGGGGCGCCATCGTCCAGTTTTTTCAGAACGCGCTCCAGAACCCGGCGGAACGCCGCATTGTCGAGATCTGCGGTGATGGATTCCAGGGATTCCCGGAGCGGGATACCGGCGCTGACCGAAATGGACAGTTGTCGGCAGAAAATCGCCTTGTCCGACGAGGAGACCCGTCCGAAGACCCGGCCTTTTTTGGCGGCGACCTTGACCATATCGATGCCGCCGACCCCGATGCCCTCATCGCTGATCTCCGTCACGGTCAAACCGCGGTCATGCAACTGGGTCAGCGCATCGAACCGTGTCGGGGCGGTATAGACCCCGGCCACCTCGCGCCCGCTTTCATCTTTTGCCGAATATCTGTAATCTGGCATACTGGTCTCCAGCCGTTAATCTCCCGAGCACACACTCATGACTTCGTCGATGGTTGTGACGCCGTTATAAACCTTGCGCAACCCGTTTTCCGCCAGGGGCGCCATTCCAAGTTCCATCGCCTTGCGCCGCATGGCCACCGAGTTGGATCCCGACACGACCATCTCCTTGATCGGATCCGTCACTTCCATGAACTCAAAAATCGTCGTTCGTCCGCGGTACCCTGAATTCAGGCATTTCGGGCACCCTGCGCCGCGATAATACGTCCATCCGGCGGCTTCCGGGAGAATGCCCGCCGCAAAAAGTCGCCCTTCCTCCGACGGGGGCGCCGCCGTCTTGCAATGCGGGCAGATCACCCGGACCAGGCGCTGGGAGATCACCAGTTTCATGGTTGCCGCAATCAGGTAAGGTTCAATGCCGATATCCTTCATGCGCCACAGCGCCGAGGGCGCATCATTGGTGTGCAAGGTGCTCAACACCAGATGGCCGGTCAGGGATGAACGCATGGCAATCTGGGCTGTTTCAAGATCCCGCACCTCGCCGATCATGATCATGTCCGGATCCTGTCGGAGAATGGCCCTGAGCGCGCTGGCAAAATCCAGTCCGATCTTGGGTTTGATCTGCATCTGGTTGATACCGGGAATGAGGTACTCGATGGGATCCTCGACCGTCTGGATATTCCAGGCCGGATCCCTGAGGTAATTCAGCGCGGCATAGAGGGTGGTGGTTTTTCCACTGCCCGTGGGACCGGTTACCAGGATGATGCCATGCGGCGACTGCAGAATCTGCTGGAAGCGTTTGAGCATGACTTCATCCAGACCGATATCCTTCATGTCCACGATCAGGGCCTTTCGATCCAGGATCCGAAGCACCATTTTTTCGCCATGCGCCTCGGGCAGGGAGGAGACGCGGACATCGATGATCCGGTCGTTGACCTTGAATTTGAAGCGGCCATCCAGGGGAAGACGCCTCTCGGCAATATCCATGTTCGAGAGGATTTTGATGCGGGTCGAAATGGCCTGATAAAGGGCCTTGGGCGGCGGAGTGATCTCGCGCAGGCGGCCATCCACGCGGATCCTTACGGCAACGTCCTTCTCGCCGGGTTCAAAATGTACATCACTGGCCCGATCCCGTACCGCCTGCATGAGAAGCAGGTTCACGAACTTGACAACCGGCGCATCATTGGCCAGAACCATCAATTGATCGTCCTCGCCCCGGTTTTCGACATCCACACCCGTCACCACTTCCGGAGGAAGTTCGGCAATATCCTGCAAGTCCCGTTCCAGATGGGCATCCGACCGGTAGAATTTGTCAATCACGGCCCGGATGCGTTCTTCCGAACTGATCGCCTTGCGGATTTCCATCCGGGTCAGGGAACGAACCGTGTCAATGGCCTCGACATCCAGCGGGTCTTTCATGACCAGGGTGATGACCAGGCCCGCCTCCTTTTTGACAGGGATCAGGCAATACCGGCGCGCCACGGCTTCGGGCACCAGTTTGATCTCGGCCTTTTCGAGACGGAAGTCATCCTTGAGTTCATAGAACGGGACGCCCAGTTGGTCGGCCAGGGCGCGGGCCAGGTTATCGGCGGAGACAAAACCGAGTTCCGCCAGGACTTCTCCGAGCATCTTCCCGGTTTCTTTTTGCCGGGCAATAGCCTGGAGAATCTGGGGCTCCGTAACGAGTCCCTTCTGCAGAAGGATTTTGCCTAGTTTTGACTCAACCATATGCGTCCCTTGACCCACCCGGCGACACGCCGCCAACACCACACGTTGCGTTCTTGATGTTCCTCACGGTTTCGCCGGAGGCTTCACGGTCTTGTTTTCCGTCTTGATGCTATACGGACTATCCGGCGTCTTCACCGCCATCTCCTCGGTTGAACTCCGAACCGTCGCCGTGAGGAAAATCAAGAGTTCGATCTTCTCGGTAGTCACCGTGTCACGCCGGAACAAGGCGCCAAGAAGAGGGATATTTCCAAAAAACGGCACCTTGATCTGGGTGTTCTCCTTCTTTTCCCGGATCATTCCGCCAATGACAATCGTCTGGCCACTTTTGACCAGAACATGCGTCTCGGCCTCACGCGCCGCAATAATGGGATAGTCGGCGCCCGATGATCCTCCCGCGACCGATCCAGCCCCCCCCCCGGACTGATATCCAAGCAATTCCCGGACGGACGGATGGACAATCAAGTTGATGTAATTATCTTCACACACCTGGGGCAGAACCTTGAGTTTGATGCCAATGTCCTCATATTTCTCCAATTTCGTCGTACGCGTCGGATTCACAGTCGAATAATCCAAGGTGGTCGAGATGATCGGCAGTTTCTGTCCCACGAGAATGACCGCATCCTGGTTGTCCATGGTCATCACTTTGGGTGACGACAACATGTTGTACGACGAATCTTCCTCCAGGAGATGCAACAACACGGCAAACTGAAGATCAGTCAATTTTTGAAACGCCAGGGACAAACCCGTATTAAAAGGAATGGTTCCTGACAAGGTGGAGGACTGGGGTTTGAAACTATTCGGTTTAACGCCGCCACCCGACTGACTTACACCCGCCGCATAGAGACTTCCCGCGCCGGACGTTCCAATGGTTTTCCCACTGCCATCCACCCCTGTTCCCCAATCCACGCCAATATCCCGGAGCAGATTGGCTGAAACCTCCACAAATTTCGCCTCGATTTGGATCTGTGCCGGAAACCGGTCGACTTTATCCAGAACCGCCATAATTCGCTCAATGGCATCATGGGTATCGATGACCACAAAGGTCTTGCCCTTGATTTGGACTGTTTCTTCCTGCAATCGCTGCAAGCGGCCCAGACTTTCGGAACTGGTTCCCTGATTGCCTCCGGCAACCACCTGTTCCTTCCAACTCTGGCTTCGCGTCAGGAGTTTGCCCGTCTTCCCGCGAGGGGAGAGTTGATTACGGATCAATTCATCCACATCCGAGGCATCCAGGTACTTCAAGGAGATCACCTTGACTTCCAGAGGTTCCACCACCACCACTGACGGAGGCGCCGAACTTTGAATGAAATTCGTTGACGATCCCGGCACACCCTTATAGAGGGGCACATCTTTCGGCAGTTTCTCCCTGCTGCAAACGATGATCGTATCGCCGACCATGTAATAATCGTATCCGTAGGGTTTCAGAATCACATCCAGGGCTTCCTGCCACGGTTTCTCCGTCGTCACCCGCAACGTGACATTACCGGTCACTTCGGAGCCGATCACGATATTCCGGCCGGTCTGGCGCGAAAACGCATTGAGCACCTGAACCATGGGCCCGTTATCCACATTGATGGTGACCAGGGCTGAATTCGTGCTTTGGGACGGGGTGACGACGGCGTTCGTCTCCTGACCCCACACCCGTATCACGGAGGCCAGACTGACCGCCACCATCATGGCCAGAACACTCCATCGCAGACCCAAACCCGAACCACGTATTCGTTTCATTGCCTTCATTATTACGGCTCCTTTCTTAACAGTCTAACCTTTCAATGCCAACATCCGGGCCAATTCCTTTGGCCGCGGCGAACGGCTCATCGCCGTTCCCGAATCAATCAAACCGCGATCAAACAGGGATTTCAGGGAATCGTTCATGGTGATCATGTTCTCGTTCCGGCCCGTCTGGATGGCCGAATAGAGTTGCTGAACCTGCATCTCGCGGATCAGGTTCCGGATCGCCTGGTTCACGTTCATGATCTCACACGCGAGCACCCGCCGGGTCGCATCCCTGGTGATCAGGAGTTGTTGCGAAACAATCCCGACCAGAACCATGGAGAGTTGGGTGTAAATCTGCTGTTGCTGGGCGGGGGGGAATACATCCACGATCCGGTTGATGGCGTGGGTCGTGTCCTGGGTATGGAGTGTTCCCATGATGAGGTGTCCGGTCTCGGCCAGACTCAGAACCAACTGGATGGTCTCCAGATCCCGCATTTCGCCCACCATAATCACATCGGGCGACTGGCGGAAGACACTGTGCAAGGCTTCCTCGAACGAACGGGCGTCCTCGCCGATCTCGCGCTGGTCAATGGTGCTGAGATTGTGGTGGTGCAGGTATTCGATGGGATCCTCAAGGCAGACAATGTGAAGCCGCCGGTTGGCGTTGATATAATCCAGCATCGCGGCCTGCGTCGTGGACTTCCCGCTTCCCGCCGCGCCGGTGATAAGCAACAGGCCATGGGGCCTCAGGGCAAACTCCCTGACCACTTCCGGGAGGCCGAGTTCCCCAAAGGCGGGGATTTTGAACGGAATGACCCGGATGGCGATCGCCACCGACCCCCGCTGATAATAGAAGTTAAACCGGAATCGGCTCAGCCCCTCATACCCCTTGGAAAAGTCAACACTCCTGCGGGTCTGCAACACCTTCATCCGGTGATCACCCAAAACCTCATGGGCCAACCGCTCAATCATGGCGCTGTCCATGGAGGGATGGTTCGCCGGCGCCAGACTCCCATTGATTCTCAACTGCGGGGATGTGCCAACCGTGATAAGAAGGTCGGATGCCTTCCGCTCACACATCTCCCTCAGAAGTTCCTCAAGAATATTCAAGCGTCCCCCGATTCCTCATTCCCCGTTCGGCGCGTAAACAGACAGTCGGCACGGCCCATTTAATACTGTACTAAGAGAGAATATGGCAAGCATTGTTTTCAAAAAAGGCCTATTTTTCAGGGCCTCTCTATTAACCGGAAACTCACGACCGACTGATTAATTCAATATCGTCTCCACGGGGAGAACACAAGCGGGGAAACTACTGATTTTCGCATCAGGGAAACCCTGATACCCTATTCATTATTCATTTCTTCACGAAGGGGGAAATGGAGCGCAGGCGACTGATGATCGGCGGCAGGCGATCCAGGGTGTAATCGATTTCATCGCGTGTCGTGTACCGGCTGAGACTGAACCGGACAGACCCGTGTACGGCCGTGAAGGGCACACCCATGGCGCGCAATACATGGGAAGGCTCCAGCGAGCCGGAGGTGCAGGCCGAACCGGACGAGGCCGCGATTCCGACATCGCTCATCATGTACAGGATCGATTCGCCCTCGATATACTCAAAACTGATGTTGGCCGTGTTGGGTAACCGGTTTACGCGATCCCCGTTCACGCAGGTATCCGGACAGGTGGCCAAGAGCCCGGCCTCCAGCCGGTTCCTCAAGGTCGCAACCTGCGTCATCTCCGTCGCCATGGCCTCACGCGCCAACTCGGCGGCGCGACCCAGTCCGACAATATACGGAACGTTCTCCGTTCCCGCCCGCCGGTTATCCTCCTGATGCCCGCCGAGCATGAACGGCTGAAGCCGGGTTCCACGACGCACAAAGAGAACTCCTATCCCCTTGGGCGCGTGCAGTTTATGACCTGAAATGGAAAGCATATCGACGGGAATATTCCTCACATCGATCGGCAATTTCCCAACCGCCTGAACGGCATCAGTATGGAAGACCCCGCCCGCCGCCTTGACCATCCGGGCAATCTCGTCAATGGGGAAAATGACCCCGGTCTCATTGTTGGCCCACATGATACTCACCAGCGCGGGGCCGTCGCGCAGGGCCTCCCCCAGTTGAACCAGATCCAACTGGCCTGATGAATCCACGCCGATTTCGTGCAAACGCCGGCCACGCTCCCCCAGATACCGGCACGGGCCCAGCACCGCCGGATGCTCGACCCGGGTTGTCACCACGTTGAATTTCGGGCCCGCCGCCTCGGCGCCTCCCCGTATCGCGGCATTGTCACTCTCGGTTCCGCAACTGGTGAATATAATTTCGGAGGGATCGGCATGGATCAGCGCCGCCACCTGTTCCCGGGCCTTGTCGAGGGGTTTCTTCACCTGCCCGCCAAAAAAATGCATACTGGAGGGATTGCCCCATTGATCCCGGAAATAGGGGAGCATGACCTCAATCACCTCGGGCGCCACCGACGACGTCGCGTTGTTGTCCAGATAGACGGTCTTCATTCCCGAACCTCCTCGACCGTCAGGTCGCCGGAGACAAATTCCCTGAGTTTGACCTCCACCACGTCCTTCAGCGTGAAATGAGCCACATTGCAACCCGCGCACATTCCGCGCAGGGCCACCTTGACCCGATTTCCCTCCACGTCAATCAACTCAATATCCCCGCCGTCCTTTTTCAATAGCGGGCGTATCTCCCGCTCGATGGTCTGCTCGATCAGGCGGATTTTTTCCATCACTGACATCTTTCGGGTCGCGATCTTGGCGCCGGTTTTGCGCTCCGCCTCAAGACGCTCCAGAACCACCCTCTCCAGAATTCTGGCGATATCCGGCTTGCACTTGCCGCATCCCCCGCCGGCCTTGGTGTAGTTGGTCACCTGTTCGATTGTGGACAGTCCATTTTCACGGATAACCCGTTCGATTTCCTCTTCGGTGACGCCGAAACAGTTGCAAACCACCTTGCCGCCCAGGATAATTTTCTCCGTACTCCCGCTCCGGTAATTTTCAATCGCCGCCTCCAGGGCTTCGCGCCCCATCACGGAACAGTGCATCTTCTGTTCAGGCAGGCCGCCCAGATACTCCGCTATGTCCTGATTGGTCACTTTCGCCGCCTGCTCAAGGGTCATCCCCTTGACGATTTCGGTGAGGGCCGAGGAGGAGGCGATGGCGCTCGCACAACCGAACGTCTGGAATTTGGCCTCGGCAATCCGGCCTTCTTGATCCAGTTTGAACATCAGTTTGAGCGCATCTCCGCAGGCCAGCGATCCGACCTCGCCCACGCCGTCGGGATTCGCAATCACACCCACATTCCGGGGATTCCGGAAATGATCCATTACCTTGCCCGTATAGTCCCACATAGTCGCCCATCCTTTCGCCAACCAACCTCTCTCCACCATTTCAATTTGGACTATACCGCTCTTTGCAGACCGACGTCAATACACAAATGATACCATTTTAGTCTCATTTTACTTTATTCTACACCTGCCCCCACCCTTATGGTAGGTTTACACCGTTTTTTCTAGAGAAAGAGAAGGATTCCATGAGCGTTCGAGTTCGTTTTGCGCCCAGTCCGACAGGGCAGGTTCATATCGGCAACATCAGGGCCGCCATTTTCAACTGGCTCTTTGCCCGTCATAACGGGGGGCAGTTCCTGTTGCGCATTGAGGATACCGACCGCGAACGATCCACGCCTGAAGCGGTTCAGACCATCCTCGGCGCCATGGAGTGGCTCGGTCTTTCCTTCGACGAAGCCCCCCTCTATCAGTCCACCCAGCACGACCGGCACCGCGAGGCCGCCGAACGCCTGCTCAAAACGGGCCACGCCTACAAGGAAGACAAGGGCGGCACCGGTCAGGGCGAATGCATCGTCTTCCGAATGCCCGGAACCGATATGGGTTTCCACGACGAAATCAAGGGCGACCTTCTGAAAAAGGCCGAGGACATGAAGGATTTCGTCATCGTCCGATCCGATGGCTCACCCGTCTTCCACCTGGCGAATGTCGTGGATGACATCACCCAGGGCATCACACACATCATCCGCGGGGATGATCATGTCGAAAACACGTTCCGCCACGTGGCCCTCTATCAGGCGTTGGGCGCGCCGGTTCCCCGCTATGCGCATCTCCCGATGATCGTCAACGCCCAGGGCAAGCCGTATTCCAAACGCGACGGCGCCGCCTATGTCGGCCAGTTCCGCGAGATGGGATATTCGGCGGACGCCCTGTTCAACTACCTGACCCTGCTGGGATGGTCGCCGGGCGAAGATCGCGAGAAAATGACCCGCCCCGACATCATCGCCGCCTTCACGCTCGACCGGGTGAAAAGCGGGCCGGCTCAGATGGACATCCGGAAACTGTCCCACATGAACGGCCTTTACCTGGCTGAATTGCCCCTCGAGGTTTTTGCCGAGGGCGCGCGGCGCCATCTGGCCACGCTGGACTGGGGTTCCTCGCTGGATGAACCCCTGTTCATGAAGGTCTGCAAACTCCTTCAGTCCCGCACGCCTCTCTTTGTTGACGCGGCGGCCTGGAAATATTTTTTCGTCGATCCGATCACCTATGACGAAAAGGCCGTGCAGAAAACCCTGCGCAAGGATGGCGTCAAGGCCGCCCTGCAGAGCATCCGGGACAACCTGGCCGTGTGCGATTTCTCCGAGGCCGCCATCGAGCAGGCCATCCGCAAGGCCGAGGCCGCCCGGGGCATCAACGAAGGCAAACTCAACCAACCCCTGCGCATCGCCGTCACCGGAGTGACCACCGGCGCGGGAATCTATGAAACCCTCGCCGTCATGGGGCGCGAACGCGGCCTGGCCCGGCTGGATCACACGCTGAGCACACTATGAACACGGATAAACCCGCCGTCCCCTCCGACTTCATCCGCGATATCATCACCGCTGATCTCGCCGCCGGAAGACAGTCCCGCATCATCACGCGGTTCCCCCCCGAACCCAATGGTTACCTGCATATCGGACATGCCAAGGCCATTTGCATCGACTTTGGAACGGCCCTCGAGTTTGGAGGACAATGCCATCTGCGGATGGATGACACCAATCCCTCCAAGGAAACCATGGAGTATGTGGACAGCATCAAGAACGATGTCAGGTGGTTGGGGTTTGACTGGGGCGGCAATTTTTTCTTTTCCGCCGACTACTTTGAAACGATGGTTGAGTGCGCCCGCACGCTCATCAAGAAGGGCAAAGCCTATGTCTGCGAACTGACCCTGGATCAATGGAAGGAGTATCGCGGCATCCCCACCCAACCCGGCAGGGAAAGCCCCTCCCGGAACCGCCCGGTGGCTGAAAGTCTCGACCTGTTCGCCCGTATGCGCGCCGGGGAATTCCCCGATGGCACCCTGTGCGTTCGCGCCAAGATCGACATGGCCTCGCCCAACCTCCACCTGCGCGACCCCGTCATCTACCGCATCATGCGCGCCCATCATTACCGGGCGGGCGGCCAGTGGTGCATTTATCCCACCTATGACTTCGCCCACCCCATTGAGGACGCGCTGGAGAAAGTCACCCACTCGCTCTGCACGCTCGAATTCGAGGTGCACCGCCCGCTGTATGACTGGTTCATCCAGGAACTGGGGTTTGACCCGAAACCCCGCCAGATCGAGTTCGCCCGGCTGAATGTCACCTATACCGTCCTCAGCAAACGCAAACTGCTTGAACTCGTTCGCGACGGTCTTGTCACGGGGTGGGATGATCCGCGAATGCCCACGATCACCGGGTTGCGTCGGCGCGGGTTCACCCCCGAATCGATACGCGAATTCTGCAGGCGGGTTGGGGTGACCAAGTTCGACGGCTATACCGACATCGCCCTGCTGGAATTCTGTCTGCGGGAGGAACTCAACAAAAGCGCCCCGCGCGCGATGGCCGTGCTCGATCCCGTCAGGGTCGTCATCGAGAATTATCCCGTCGGCCAGGTGGAATGGATCGACGCCGTCAACAACCCCGAGGATCCCGCGGCCGGCTCGCGCACCATCCCGTTCTCCCGCGAACTCTATATTGAGGCCGACGATTTCCGGGAGGATTCCCCCAAGAAGTACTTCCGGCTGGCCCCCGGAAAAGAGGTTCGCCTGCGGTATGGTTATTTCATCACCTGCACCGGATTCACCAGGGATGAGACAACGGGGCGAGTCACCGAAATCCGGTGCTCCTATGATCCCGCCACGCGGGGCGGCAACGCGCCGGATGGCCGCAAGGTCAAGGGCACCATCCACTGGGTCTCGGCAACCCACGGCCTCCCCGCCGAGATCCGCCTGTACGACCGGCTCTTCAAGGTGGAGCATCCGGAAGATGTGCCTGACGGCGTGGATTACAAGAGCAACCTGAATCCCGCCTCCCTGAACGTCGTCCGGGCCGTCGTGGAACCTTCGCTCGCCCAGGCCGCGCCGGGAGCGCGTTTCCAGTTTGAACGCAAGGGATACTTTATAGCCGACAGTCAGGATCACAGGACGCCAAGCCCTGTCTTCAACCAGATTGTGCCGCTCAAGGATTCATGGAGCAAAGCCGGAGAGGCGTGAACCGGATTCAAAAACCCGCAGGGCGAATAACACTTTATGTGTCCGCCTTTTCCCGGTAGTATGGGGGCTTGTCCGTGGTATAAAAGAGAGGGAGGAAACACGACCATGCCCATTCGGATCATGTTGGCGGACGATCATAAAATTGTCCGTGAAAGTTTCCGATCCCTGCTGGAAGTGGATCCGGAGTTTGAAGTTGTCGCGGATGTCGGGGATGGAATGGAGGCGGTCCGGGTTGCCTTGGAATTCAAGCCGGACGTGATTGTCATGGACATTACCATGCCCAACCTGGACGGACCGGGCGCCACCCGCCGGATCCTGAGCCAGGTTCCCAAGACCCGTATCATCGCCCTCTCGATGCATACCCATCACCAGTTCGTCTCGCTCATGCTGGACGCCGGAGTCTCGGGGTATGTCCTCAAAAGTTCCAAGGCCAGGGAATTGATTACCGCCATCCGGATGGTCGCCGGCGGCAAAACCTATTTCAGTCCCGGGATCACCGTTCCTTCCGAAACCCGCCGGCAATTACAGACGATGGCGGCCGACACCTCCTTCTCGTGCCTGTCAGACCGCGAACGGGAAGTTCTGAAATTATTGGCCGACGGTTTTGACACGAATGGCATTGCGGTCAAACTCCAGGTGGCCGAGAAGACCGTCTCAACCCATCGGGAACACATCATGAGAAAACTGGGCATATTCAATATTGCCGGCCTGACGAAATATGCCATACGGGAAGGCCTCGCCACCCTGGAAGACCGGAGCGCCACGTCATGAAAACACTCACCTCCAAACGCATCCTCGTCACCGGCGGCGCCGGCTTCCTGGGCTCCCACCTCTGCGAGCGGCTTCTGGCCCAGGGCCACGAGGTCATCTGCGCCGACAACTATTTCACGGGCTCGAAAGCCAACATCTCGCACCTTCTGCGCCATCCCTTCTTTGAACTGATGCGCCACGACGTTACCTTTCCCCTTTATGTGGAGGTGGACGAAATCTACAACATGGCCTGCCCCGCCTCGCCCGTCCACTACCAGTACGATCCCGTGCAGACCACCAAGACCAGCGTGCATGGCGCCATCAATATGCTCGGCCTCGCCAAACGCGTCCGCGCCAAAATCCTCCAGGCCTCCACCAGCGAGGTGTATGGCGACCCGGAAATCCATCCCCAAAAGGAAGACTACTGGGGCCACGTCAATCCCATTGGAATCCGGTCCTGTTACGATGAGGGCAAACGGTGCGCCGAAACCCTGTTTTTTGACTACCACCGCCAGAATCAGGTGCGCATCAAGGTCGCCCGGATTTTCAACACCTACGGCCCGCGCATGCATCCCCATGACGGGCGTGTCGTCTCCAATTTCATCGTGCAGGCGCTGAACAACGAGCCCATCACCATTTACGGGGACGGACAGCAGACACGCTCCTTCTGCTATGTGGATGATCTCGTCACAGGGTTGATGAGTCTCATGAACAGTCCGGACGACATCACCGGGCCGATCAATATTGGAAATCCCGGCGAATTCACCATGCTGGAACTGGCCCGGAAGGTGATCACGCTGGCCGGCTCGAAATCAAAATTGGAATTCAAACCCCTTCCCGCCGATGATCCCAAACAGCGGAAACCCGACATCACCCTGGCCCGGACCCGCCTGAACTGGCAACCCGCCATCGAACTGGACGAGGGGCTGACCCGCACCCTCGCCTATTTCAAAACGCTCCTGAATACAGACTGACATGAAAATCGGCCTCAAAAGCGGAAGGGTCGAATTACGTCATCATCGCTCCGACTGGGTGCGTTGCTATCGCCGCGAGGAACTCCGGTTGCGCCGACGCATCGGAAATGCCCGGTATACCCTTGAGCACATCGGCAGCACCGCTGTCCCGGGACTGGATGCCAAACCCATCATTGATATGGCCATGATGATCCCCTCGTTCAAACAGTTGCCCCTGTGGATCCGGCGATTGGAAAAGGCCGGGTATGTTTACAAGGGAGAGTATGGTCTGCCGGGGCGGCATTTCTTCACCCGCGGGAACCCGACCGCACAACACCTGCATGTGGTCACGCCCGGTTACGAACAATGGGATCGGTGGCTGCTGTTCCGGGATTATCTGCGGGCCAATCCCCAGGCGGCAAAACACTACAATGAGGCCAAACGGAAACTCGCCCGACAATACGCGAACAACCGCGAGGCCTATACCCAGGCCAAAACGCCTGTGATCAACCGCCTGATGGCGTGCGCCCGAACGTGGCGCTCCGTTTCCTACAACCAGCGCCCTCTGTCCTGAACCGCCCGGAGAACGGCCTTGGCCTCGGGCACAATCGCCTGGTTCGCAATGTTGACCAGAACCCCCACGCACATCATGGATACGATCAGACTCGATCCCCCGTAACTGATGAACGGCAGGGCCAGCCCCTTGGTCGGAAGGCATCCGGTCACAACCCCCACGTTAATCGTCGCCTGGACGGTTATCATGAGCGTGAATCCGAGCGCCATCAGGCGTCCGAGGGCATCGGGGGCCTGCCTGACGATCATCGCCCCGCAGATCAGAAAACCCCCAAATAGAAAAACCACCATCAACGTTGCCGCCAGACCGAGTTCCTCGCCGATGATGGCGAGGATAAAGTCCGTGTGCGCCTCGGGAAGATAATCATGTTTCTGGAGGCTCTCCCCCAATCCCACGCCCCAGACTCCACCCAGCGTGAACGCCTGCTCGGATTGCTGGAGATGGTAGGCGGCCGCCGGATACTTCTCGGGCTCGACAAAGGCGAGAATACGGCCCGCCCGGACTGGATCATGCATGACGGCAAGGGAAAATCCCATGATCCCGAGGATCGCCAGCGAGCCGAGATAACGCGCGGGACTTCCCCCGACAAACAGGATCGAGCACCCGACCACCGCCAACAGCACGGTGGTTCCGAAATCCGGCTCCTTGATCACCAATCCGAGAACGATCAACAGCATCGCGCCGGGCTTGAGAATCCCCTCCCTGAACGTTCCCGCTTTCCCCTTGCGCGTCGCCATCCATGAACTCAGCATGATTACCGTGGCGAACTTGGCCAGTTCGGAGGGCTGGGTGCTGAATGGCCCGAGACGGATCCATCGGTGACTCCCGTTGATCTTGGGCGCGATCGACGGGATCAGAACCAGAACCAGAAACAACCCGGCAAATACACCGAGGGGAATCCACCAGCGTTGCCAGCGGTGGTAATCAACCGCCGCCGTGATCGTCCCCGCCACCACCGCCACCACCAGCCAGATCAACTGGCGGATCAGGAAATAATTCGAATCCCTGTAGACAGCGTTCCCCTTAACAGAACTGGCGCTGGCCAACATGACGATGCCCAGCGCCAGAAGAAAAAGAACGATGCCCACTAAGATGGTGGGCGTTTTCCGCATCACTCGGCAGGCGGCGGAATTTTCAGGGTCTGACCCACCTTGACATCCGGGGATGACAGGCTGTTCAGGCGAATGACTTCCTCGGCGCGCACACCGTACATCATCGCGATCGAACTCAAGTCCTGATTGGCTTCAACAACATGAAGCACCTCGTTCGACTTCGGGGGCGAAACCACCGCCGTCACCGGCGTCACAGCGCCCGCGCCTTCATCGACCGGGGCAACCACTTTATCTTTTTCAGTCTTGGCGGCAACCTTGCCGGTGGCCTTGCCGGACTTCGCCGTCTTCGCCGTCTTGACCGCCTTCTTATGAGCCTTCTTGACGGGCGCCGGAGCGTTCAGATCAACATAACCCGGAAGCGTCAACTTCTGGCCCACGCGGATTTTGTTCGCGTTGGTGATGTTGTTCAGCTTCAGAATATCCTTCGCCGGAACTTTGAAACGGCTGGCAATATGGGAGATGCTGTCGCCGGCTTTCACCACATAGGTCTTCGTTGCAACCTCCGCGACAACCGGAACTTTCACTTCCTCAACCTTGGGAACCACCACTTCCGGAGGAGGTGTCGATGGAGGCATCACCACAGGCGCCACAGGCTCCTGGGTCGGCGGACGTGTCGTTCCACATCCCGCGCTCAACATTAAACCACCCGCCACCATCACAACCGAACCCATCATCCACGCCTTTTTCACGATCTACTCTCCTTGTTGAATCACTCTTACCATACCCGAAAACTGCTCGCCTCTATCCTCAAAACTCTTGAACTGGTCAAAACTTGCGCACCCGGGCGACAACAGAACAACGTCGCCCGACCGTGAGTCTTTCCAAGCCCTATCCACAGCATCCCTCAAATCAAGACATTCAAAGCACGGAACCGTATCCCGCCATGCATTGACCATGACCCGTGAATATTTCCCGATAATGTAAACCCCTTGCACATGATTGACTAGACTTTTTTTTACAAACTCCAAGTCTGATTCCTTGAGCAATCCGCCTGCAATTAAACGAACCGGCCCGCAGGCCATTCGCACCCCCGCCGACAGCGCCGCGAGGTTGGTCGCCTTGGAGTCATTGACAAACGTCACGCCGCGGATCGTGGCCACCGTCTGCATGCGATGCGGGAGCCGTTCAAAGGTTCGCGCGGCAACGGACACGCCCCGAACCGCAGCCCCGCCGCCCGCCAGCGCCGCCACACACGCCGCCGCCGTCACCCCCATCACCTCATTGTCAAAGACCGTTCCTTCCACGGACACCGGCGCCTCAGGATCCGGCCCCACAATGACGCCTTTTTCATAACGATAGTGCGCCCCGCGAGTCAGCCCGAAGGTGGACACCCGGCACCCGGCGGGCAACGCCGCACGAACCGCCTCCGGCGCCGTCTCCGGAATGACCGCCGTATGCCCCTCCTTCATCCGCGCAAACAACCGGGCCTTCATCGCCGTGTAGGTGTCCATCGTCCCGTGCCGGTCAAGATGATTGGGATTCAGATTCAATAGTATTCCAACATCGGGCGCGAACCGCTCCACGGTTTCGAGTTGAAAGGAACTCACCTCCACCACCGTCCACTCCGGAGCCGGTTCAAGACAGGCCAGCGCGGACAGGGGGATTCCATAATTGCCGCCCGCCACGGCCGTGCATCCGCCCGCCTCGAGCGCTTCGCGGCACACCTTCACCAGTGTGCTTTTTCCGTTGGAACCCGTGACGGCCAGAACGCGACTCCGGCAGGCGCGCCATCCGAGTTCAAGTTCGGAGATCACCGGAACACCCCGCGCGCGCAGGATTCCAATCCAGGGATCGGTGTCGGCAATTCCGGGACTCACCACGGCCATGTCAAAGGATCCCTCAGGCAGATCGCGCGAGGCCAGTTGAACCGCGCACCCCGCGGCCCGCAAGTTTTTCGCCTTCCCCTCCAATCCCTCTCCGTTTCCGGCATCGGCAATCGTGACGCAGGCGCCATGCCTGAGCAGGAGTCGCGCGGCCGCCTCCCCGCTCGAACCCAACCCCAGAACCAGGGCGGAGGCCGGGGGATCAAAACTGGAACCTTGAAATGTCATGATGTCTCGCGTCACTCCTACCGGATCTTGAGCGTGGCCAGGCCGATCAGGGCGCACAGGATGGAGAGAATCCAAAACCGGATCGTGACCTGGGTTTCGCTCCATTTCCGGATTTCAAAATGGTGATGAATCGGGGCGCAGGCAAAGATACGCTTGCCCCTCAACTTAAACGACGCCACCTGGAGGATCACGCTCACCGCCTCCATCACAAACACCCCGCCCACAATCACCAGCGTCAGTTCCTGCTTGATCAATATGGCCACCATGGCCATGGCGCCACCCAACGCCAGACTGCCGGTATCGCCCATGAACAACTGGGCGGGATGGCAGTTGTACCACAAAAAACCCAGGCCTCCGCCCAGCAGACACCCGCAGAACACGGCCAGTTCACCGCTGCCGATAACATGAGGCAGGAACAGGTATTCGGCAAACGCCTTGTGGCCGGCGACATACGCCATCACCAGATAGGCAATGGCCACCGAACTGCTGCACCCGATCGCCAACCCGTCCAGACCATCCGTCAGGTTGACGGCATTGCTGGCGCCCACAAGGATGATCGTCACAAACAGGATGGAGAAGAACACGCCCATGTCCTCGATCACGGGGCCCTTGCAGAACGGCGCCATGAGTTGCCGGGTATGCTCCCGCGTCTCGGGAATCACCAGCAAGGCGACCCCCATGAGCACACCCCACAGGAGTTGCAACCTGAACTTCGCCCTCGCGCTCAACCCCTTCGAACTCTTTCCCTTCAACTTGGCAAAGTCATCAATGAAGCCCACCATCCCCATGAAGATAAAGGTCAGGAGAGTCAGGAGAATAAAGACATTCGCGGGATTGGCCCACAACAGCGTGGAAATGGTTACCGATCCGATGATCAGGATCCCGCCCATCGTCGGCGTGCCTTCCTTCGCGCCATGCAAGACATGAAGCGGCGGCGCCTCCTCTTTTCTCACATACTGCTGGATCTTCAACTTGCGCAGCGTCCTGATCACCCACGGCCCCAGAATCACGCACAGGATAAACGACGTCGCCGCCCCGGCCAGGGTTCTGACCGAGATGTATTTGAACACCCGAAATTCGGATATCCAGTGACTCAGGAAATACAGATAATAAAACATCTCAGCAATCCTTCCCCATCCCGTCCATCATGCTGGAAATGACCGTCTCAAGCCGTTTTCCGCGTGATGCCTTTATCAACAGAGCATCCCCTTTGACAATCTTTTCCTTCAATACGCTGACGGCCTGGGCGACGCTATCGCAAACGTTCACGCTGGACGCGGGCATCCCGGCGTCCAGCGCGCCCTCTGAAATCCGCGCTCCCAATTCTCCAACCGTGACCAGACCCGCCCACAATCCGCCCGCCACGGCCCGCCCGATGGCCCGATGCGCGTCAACGCCGCCAGCGCCGAGTTCAAGCATGTCCCCCAGCACAAGCCATTTTCGCCCCGCCACATCCAGTTCCGCAAACGTCTTGAGGGCGGCCGCCATGCTGACCGGATTGGCATTGTACGCGTCGTTGATAAACGTGAGTCCGCCCGCCTCCTTTCGCTCCCATCGCATGGCCGGCGCCACATACCGGGTGAACGCGTCCGCAAGGGCCTCCCATGAGACTCCCAGGCCGCGCGCAACGGCAATCGCCAACAGGGCATTATGTCGGTTGTGTTCACCGGGCGCCGGAAGACGGAAGGCATGAATCCCGCCATCCACCCGGTCGGCCACGTCACACTCACCGGAACGGCGATCCTCCCGGATCAGGACATAATCCGCTTTATTCCCGGGGTGCAGCGACACCGTGCGGATCGCTTCCGGCGCCACTCTGCTCAGTTGTTCGAAGTGGGGTTCATCAAGACTTAACACGGCCGTGCCACCGACAGGAAGACGGCGCAGCAACTCCCCTTTTTCGTCTGCAATGGCGCTCACCGAGTCGAAGAACTCCAGATGCACCGGCCCCACATTGGTGATGACACCCCAATCGGGCCGGGCTATGGCGCACAGGGGCGTCATCTCGCCGGGATGGCTGATCCCCAACTCGAGCACCGCCACCTTCGTCCCCGGGGGGATCGCCAGGATGCTGAGGGGCAGGCCGATTTCATTGTTCCAATTTCCTTTTGTCCGCGCCGTGGTCATGGACGACTCGAGCAGGCAGGCGATCATCTCCTTCACCGTTGTCTTCCCGACGCTCCCGGTCACGCCGACCACCGTGAGTTCCAGTTTCCGGCGATATCCGCTCGCCAGGTCGCGAAGCGCCAGGGCGGTATCGTTAACCGCCAGCAACGGCAGGCCCGGTTCCGCCAGTTCACCGGCGCGGGCACGGTTCACCAGGGCGGCCCCGGCCCCGGCTTTCCCTGCCTGGCCGACGAAATCATGCCCGTCGAAACGGGCGCCCCGGATGGCCACAAACAGGGATCCGGGGGTGATTTTTTTGGAGTCATGCTCCACGGCGGACAAGGGGGCGCGGGGAATCCGGGTCCATGTTCCGTTGCACCATGACGCCAGTTCTTCGGGATCAAAACACACGTCCACGGTCACCCTTCCATTCTCTGCAACAGGGTTCGAACAACCTGCCGGTCATCAAACAACGAATAGGCGCCCCGGCATTCCTGGGTCGTCTCGTGCCCTTTTCCGGCCACCAGAATCACATCGCCCTCCCGCGCCAGCGACAGCGCCATTGTGATCGCGCTGGCGCGATCCTCGACCACCTCGCCGTGTGTCCGGTCATCAAACCCGGCGCGGATCTGGTCGATGATGGCCAGGGGCGCCTCATCACGGGGATTGTCGGAGGTCAGAATCGCGATGTCCGCCAAACGCGAGGCCACCGCACCCATGAGGGGACGTTTGCTCGGGTCGCGGTTTCCCCCGCAGCCGAAGACGACAATCAGGCGGCCCGGGGTAAACCGGCGGAGCGTTTCGAGGACATTGGCAAGGGCGTCATCCGTGTGCGCATAATCCACAAAGACACGCCACCCCCGCCGCGTGGCAATCTCCTCGAGCCGGCCGGGAACCGCCACGCGAAGGGCCAGGGCTCGGATCACGGTGTCGTTGTCCACGCCCAGGGCACGGGTTGCGACATAGGCCGCCAGGCCATTCTGAAGATTGAACCGGCCCAGGAGAGGAATATGAACCCGGCTCTCCCCCGTTGGGCTCCGGATGGTACACTCGCTTCCCGTCGGGCCGATCACCACATCCACGGCGCGGAACAGGGCGCCCTCCTCGAACCCGAAGGTCAACACCCCGGCCTGAAGGCCGGGTTCGGACATCAAACGGCGTCCCCAGGCGTCGTCATGATTGATGACGGCAACCGCCTTCTTGGATCCGCCGCCCAGGGATGTGAAGAGCCGCCGCTTGGCCCCGTAATACCGTTCCATGGTCTCATGATAGTCCAGGTGGTCGAGTGTGAGATTGGAGAACACGGCCACGTCAAAATCAAGGCCTCTCACACGATCCTGCTCCAGGGCGTGGGAGGACACCTCCATCACGGCGCTCCGGCATCCGGCATGGAGCATCTGGTCGAAATAGCACTGAATATCAGAAGACTCCGGCGTTGTTCGCGTGGCGGGCAGAATACGCGAGCCGATTTCATACTGAACCGTCCCCATCAGTCCGGGGGTCAGGTCGGCGGCCTTGAGGATGTCGCGAACCATGAAGGCCGTTGTGGTTTTCCCGTTGGTTCCGGTGATGCCAACCACCTTGAGTTTTCCGCTGGGGTGCCCGTAAAAGACATCGGCCATGTCGGCCAGGGCGCGCCGGGCATCGGCCACCTGGACATGCGTCACATCCCGGTTCGGGAACCGTCCATGAGGCGATACGATCACACCGGCCCCGTGTTTCAAGGCATCCTCAATGTACTCAAACCCGTCATGCTTCGCGCCGGGAATCGCCACGAACAGACTGTCGGCCGTGACTTTCCGGGAATCATAGGCCAGTCCCGACACCACGCGATCCGTGTTGCCGCGAACCCCGAGGTGGCTCACCTTAATTAAAATGTCGGAGAGTTTCATCAGAATGTCTCGTTACTTCCCGAATCCGCGCGGGGCGGCGCCGGAACCGGCGCGGATCCTTCCACCGGCTGAAGTCCCAGGTATCTCACCGCCTGTTCGGCGATGTCGCCGAAAACAGGCGCCGACACCGCGCCCCCTGTATGAAGCGGTTGCGGTTCATCAAAGACAATAATCATGCCGATCTCGGGATTTTCCAAGGGCAGAAAGCCGACAAAGGACGCCATGTAATCCGTCTCGGAATAATGCCCGGCAATGACTTTCTGCGCCGTCCCGGTTTTCCCCGCGACCCGGAATCCCTCCACATTCGCCTTGGTGCCGGTGCCGCCCTCCTCGCACACCCGGCCAAGCAGGCGGCGCATCAGGGCCGCCGTGTCCGGCCGGATGGGGCGGCCGATCACCTCGGGCTGGCGGCGCAACAACACGGTTCCATCCGCGGCAATGACTTCCTTGATCACGTGAGGCTTCATCGTCATGCCGTCATTCGCGATGGCGCACAACACCCCGAGCATCTGAAGACCCGTCACCGCGACGCCCTGCCCGATCGCGATCCGGCTGGAACTGATCGCCGACCACTTGGATCCCGGCGCGAGAATGCCGCCCTCCTCGCCCGGCAGATCAATCCCGAGTTTGCCTCCGATGTTGAAATTGCGCAGATACCGTTCCATGCGTTGATCACCCAGCATGATCGCGATCTTGGCCGCGCCAATGTTGCTCGATTTCTTCAGGACATCCGCGACGTTCAGGTGGGGATAGGAATGATAATCGCGCAGGATTTTCCCCTGGTAAAGCCAGCGGCCATTTTCGGTATTGAAGTCGGTCCCGGGGGTGACAATCCCCTCGTTCAAGGCCGCCGCGATGACGGTGACCTTGAATGTGGAACCGGGTTCATAGGTATACCCGATCGCCCGGTTCAGTTTCTGAACGTCCCGCGCCTCGCGGAATCGGTTTGGATCGAAGGCCGGCCGGCCGGCCATCGCGAGAATCTCGCCGGTCTTGATCCGTTGCATGATCACAAACGCGGCCTTGGATCGATTCCGCTCCATGGCGGCGTCAAGCGCCTTCTCGACCATGTACTGGAGATTCTGATCGATCGTCAACACGACATCGGCGCCGTCCTTCGGGGGGATTTCCTGAACCCGGCGATCCACCATTTCCCGCCGGCGCCCGTCCAGCCGGCTCTCGATCAAGCCGGGACTCCCCTTCAGATATTTCTCCATGAGCTGTTCGATTCCACTTGAACCAACCCCGTCGCTGTTGACAAAACCCAGCACATGGCAAAGCATCAGGTTCTGGGGATAGGAGCGCGTGGTGGTCTCGTCGAAATGGACTCCGGGTAACTTCAGGGCCGCGACCCGGTCGGCGGTTTCATCGGGCACTTTCCGGGCGATGACGGCGTATTCGCTGTTGGTTTTGGAAAGCCGGAGCGTGACCTCGGGACGATCAAACTCCAACAGGGCGCTCAACCGGGCCACCGTGATCCCCACACGGTTGCTGGCGGTCAACAGATGGGGATCGGCCCAGATATCCTTGACGCCGATGTTCAGCGCCAGAATGCCGGACGAGGAACTGCCGTCCAGAATGCGCCCCCGGGGAACCGAGAGGGTTCGCTTGACGGTGCGCGTCTTCGCCGCCGTGGCCCGATCCTGTTCAACCCCCCCGACATGAAGCGCCACCAGGCGAACCACCAACCCCACCATGGCCGCGCCCAGAAACGCAACAATGATGATGAACGGGGTTGATCCACGAGACTCAGTCATTCATCGCTACCCTATCGGTCCCCGCCAGTCGCGAAGACGGCCGCCCATCAAGACCCTGCAGGGATCCCCGTCCTCCATCGTACCGAATCCGGACGATCTGATCCCGACTCGGCCAAGTCATCACGAGGCCATGCGCCTTGAGGGATTGTTCCAGGGCGGACGGGGATTGCAGTCTGGCCCATTCGCATTGTTCCCGGACGAGTTGATCCCGCAGGTTATCCCGGGCGGCTTCAAGCGCCTTGATCTCGCGGCCCAATTTTTCGGTCCGGCCCTGGAGACAGACGTACATGAGCGCAAATCCGGAGAGAACCAGAACCAGGATGACCAGGGGAATCGGAAGGGGAAAATTCGCCTGCCCTTTTTTCTTGTTTCGTTTCGCCATAGTCTAGTCCTTTCGCTCCGCCACTCTCAACTTCGCGGATCGTGCCCGCGGGTTTTCCTGACATTCCCGGTCTGTCGCCATCACCGGTTTCCGGGTTAAAATCCTCATTTCCGGGAGCGCGCCAACCCATTTCTGGCCGCCCGCCGGCAGGGACTCCATCCGTCCCTGATGTTCCACAAAAAACTGCTTCACCAGCCGGTCCTCAAGACTGTGGAAGGCGATCACCGCCATCCTGCCACCCGGCGCGAGTATCCTGAGCGCCGCCTCCAGCCCCTGCGCCAGCGCGTCCAGTTCGCCATTCACGGCGATCCGGAGCGCCTGAAAGGTCAACGTCGCCGGATGGATGCGCCCGCGCCGCCCGCCGTACACCTCCATGACCAGATCCGCCAACTGACCGGTCGTCGCGAACGGTTCCCGGTTCCGCTGTTGCGCCACCCGGCGCGAAATCGCACGGGCCCTGGGTTCCTCGCCATACCGCCTCAGGATGTCCGTTAGCGCGTCCTCTTCGAGCGTGTTCAACAGCGTGGCGGCCGTTGCCGCGCGGCTCTGATCCATCCTCATGTCCAGCGGGCCGTCCCGCATGAAACTGAACCCGCGTTCCGGATCGTCCAACTGATCCGATGAAATCCCGATATCCAGCAACACGCCATCCACGTTCGCAATCCCGTGTGCCGCCGCCACCTCATCCAATCTCGCAAAGCTTCCCTGCACCAGCAGGCAACGATCCTCGACACCGCCCAGATTGGCCCGGGCCCGCTCCAACGCGCCCGCATCCTGATCCAGCGCCAGCACCCGGCCCGCCGGACCGACCGCCTCGGCAATCGCCCGCGTATGTCCGCCACCGCCCAACGTGCCGTCCACAAAGACCCCGCCCAGCCCCGGCGTCAACCACGCCATCACCTCATCAAGGAGTACGGCCCGATGCATGAGGGGTCTCCTGCGACGGCGCCAGATGGTGACTGATTGCGGTGCTCGCAATCCTGGCGCCAGCCCCGCCCACGCGGCGGAAATCAAGCATGTTCCCGACCGTGTCCGTGCTGCGGCGGGGAATCCTCATCCAGGAAAACGCATGCTTCCAGCCCGTGAGGGCGCCCGTCAACTGCATGAACTTGGTGGCTGAACGTTTCATCGCAACTCAGTCCGGAAAACCCGGTTAGAAACCGACATACCGGGCCGCCTCACCGAGGTCGGCCACTCGCGTCGAACAATCCCGTTTCCAGTGTTCCGGATTCCACAACTCAAAATGATCAATGGCCCCGACCAGTACAATCTGATCGGACAGCGTGGCGTGATCCAGAAGACTGTCGTTAATCCGGATGCGCCCCGCCGTATCCCAGGTGGCCAGTTGGGATCGCGAACCCAGCATCCGGGCAAACTGACGCCCTTTGACATCCGCAATGGAGAGGTTTCGGATGCGCTGGATCCGCTGCACCATTTCCCGCGCGGGGAAGACACTCAAGAAATTGCGACCATCCAAATCGGGCAACACATAGAGTCCATGGGGCTCCCCGGCGCTTTCACGCCAATCGGCCGGAATGGTCAGGCGCTTCTTGGGATCCAGGGAATGGGTGACTTCACCCATGAATAGCCCCTGAATACCGCCCAATTCACTCTCTTTGTTGTCGCTCAACTGCACTTCACTCCCACAATGATGTACTCTCGCCACACAATACACCACTTCGCCCCACCGAACGCAACAAATATTCAGGTTTTTTTAAGTTTTTTTGAAATTGATCGGAACGAAACCTTCCGCCGTTTTCGGTCGCAAGAATTGACGCTTGCCTCCCTGTTGGCTGGAGTGTAGAAGTGTCGGGTCTTTCGAAGGATATTATTAAGAGGTGAACAATGTCTAAGCCGGGTCTTTCAGAGGCGTCTCATGATTCCGTTTCCTCCACCAAGCCGCTTCTCTTTGAAGTGGCCTGGGAAGTGTGTCAGCAGTTGGGCGGCATCTATACGGTCATCCGCTCGAAGGTTCCGAGTATCGTTGAACAGTGGGGTTCCCGTTACTGCGTGATCGGCCCCTATAACCCGCAAACATCCCAAACCGAATTTGAGGAGGTTCAACCCTCCGCCCTGTTCAGGGAAGTGATTCAACTCCTGAATGATCAAGGGATCGAGGCCCACTACGGCCACTGGCTGATCACCGGGCGTCCGCGCGCCCTCCTGCTGAACCACCGGTCCGTGACGCCCCAGCTCGGATGGATCAAATACCTGCTCTGGGAGCACCACAATATCTCCATCCCCGACAACGACGATCTGGTGAATCAAGTTGTGTCGTTCGGTTACGTCGTGGAGCAATGTTTCCGCGCCATTGCCAAAGCGCAGACCGTCAAACGCCCGATCATCGGCCATTTCCACGAATGGATGGGCGGCTCGGGCATTCCTGAAATCCGCCGCTCGAATATCCCCGTCTCCATTGTCTTCACCACCCACGCCACGCTGCTGGGGCGGTATCTCGCCATGAACGACCCCTGGTTCTACGACCACGTCCCCTTTGTCGATTGGCTCGCCGATGCGCGCCGGTTCAACATCGAGGCGCAGGTTCGCCTGGAACGCGCCGCCGCGCACGGCGCCCACGTCTTCTCCACCGTCAGCGATATCACCGGGTTCGAGTGCGAACACCTGCTCGGACGCAAACCGGATGTGCTGCTCCCGAACGGCCTGAATATCGAACGGTTTGTGGCGCTGCATGAATTCCAGAATTTGCACCGCGTCTATAAGGAAAAGATCAACGAGTTCGTGGTGGCCCACTTTTTCCCGAGTTATTCATTCGACCTGGATCGCACCCTGTATTTCTTCACCTCGGGCCGCTTCGAATACCGTAACAAGGGGTTCGACCTCACCATCGAGTCGCTGGCCCGGCTGAATTACCGGATGAAACTGGCGGGCACCAACCAGACGGTGGTGTTCTTTGTCATCACCCGCCAGCCGATCCGCTCCATCAACGCCGAGGCCCTGCGTCGGCGCGCCATGATGCAGGAAATGCAGGACGACTGCCGCCAGATCGCCAACAAGATCAGCGAGCGGTTATTCGTCTCCGCCTCCATGGGCAAGTTCCCCGCGATGGAGTCGCTGGTGGATGACTACTGGCGCCTGCGCCTGCGCCGCCTGATGCACGTCTGGAAAAGCAAGAGCATGCCCACGATCGTCACCCACGACCTGGTCGACGACAGTCAGGACGAGGTTCTGAACAAGATACGCTCCTGCTCGCTCTTCAATCAGCCCGGCGACCCCGTCAAGGTGGTCTATCATCCGGATTTCGTCACGACCAACGATCCGCTCTTCGGCATGGATTACGACCAGTTTGTGCGCGGCTGCCACCTGGGGATTTTCCCGAGTTCCTACGAACCGTGGGGATATGCGCCCCTGGAATGCGCCGCCCTGGGACTGCCCTCCGTCACCAGCAACCTCTCGGGTTTCGGCACTTACCTGGAACAGAACATTCCCAACCACGAGCAGGACGGCCTGCATGTGATGAATCGCCGGTATTCTTCGTTCGACGCCTCCGCCAACGCGCTGACGGATCACCTGTTCAACTTCATGCAACTCGACCGGCGCGAACGCATCAACCAGCGCAACCGCGTCCAGATTGCCTCGGAGCATTTTGACTGGCACAACCTCGGCCGCTATTACGCCCAGGCCTACGAGAAGGTTCTGGGGTGCGATATCGCTTTGTTGCATCGCTCCTAGGAGTCAGAAGTCAGGAGTCAGGAGTGTCTTCCAAAAATGCGGTTCTAAATAATGATCTCGACGGACTGAATTCTGACTCCTGAATTCTGAATTCTGAATTTTGATTTCTGGATTGACGCACGGCGCCGATCTTCTACACTGCATCCCTTTCACAACAGGAGAAGCAAACATGGCATTGATTAACTTTGGTGGAGAGAAGGAAACCGTCGTGACCCGCAAGGAATTCCCGACGGCAAAAGCGCGCAAGGTCTTGAAGAACGAGATCATTGCCATTATCGGTTACGGCGTCCAGGGCCCCGCCCAGGCGCTCAACCTCAAGGACAACGGTTTCAAGGTCATCATCGGCCAGGCGCCGGAATTCAAACGAGACTGGGATCGCGCCCGCAAGGATGGCTGGGTTCCCGGAAAAACCCTGTTTGATATCGCCACGGCCGTCAAGAAGGCCACCATCGTCCAGTTCCTGGTGTCCGATGCCGCCCAGCGCAAGGTCTGGCCCGTCATCAAGGCCAACCTGAAGCCCGGCGACGCGATCTATTTCTCGCACGGCTTTTCGATCGTCTATAAGGATCAGACCGGCGTGATTCCTCCGAAGGATGTTGACGTGATCATGGTCGCCCCGAAGGGATCCGGCACCTCCGTGCGCCGCAACTTCCTCTCCGGCGCCGGCATCAACTCGAGCTTCGCGGTGTTCCAGGACGCCACCGGCCGCGCCACGGAGCGTTGCCTTGCGCTCGGCATCGGCATCGGCTCGGGCTACCTCTTCCCCACCACCTTCCAGAAGGAAGTGTACAGCGACCTGACCGGCGAACGCGGCGTGCTGATGGGCGCCCTGGCCGGCATGATGCACGCCCAGTACGATGTCCTGCGCGCCAACGGCCACTCCCCGAGCGAGGCCTTCAACGAAACCGCCGAGGAACTGACCCAGAGCCTGATCCGCCTGGTGGATGAGAACGGCATGGACTGGATGTACCAGAACTGCTCCGCCACCGCCCAGCACGGCGCGCTTAAGTGGCGCCCGATCTTCTGGAAGGCCAACCTCCCGGTCTTCAAGAAACTTTACGCCTCGGTCAAGGCCGGCACTGAAACCCGCGAGGTCATTCGTGATTGCGGCGGCAAGGACTACCAGACGTTCCTGGGTAAAAAATTGGCCGATATCCACAACTCCGAAATGTGGCAGGCTGGCGCCGCGGTTCGCGCCCTGCGCCCGAAGGAAGGCGTCAAGGCCACCGCCAAGAACGCCAAGGGCGTCGGCGGCCGGTTGTCGAACTGATCGACCCCGCTCAAACGCTCAAAAGGGCAGGCGCCGCAAGGCCCTGCCCTTTTTCTTTCCCCTGATAGTCTGAGATCTCAGATATGAAATCTCAGATTCGTGATCTCAGATTTGAAATCTCCCAACCGCCTCTTCCATCATCTGAAACGTTTTAGATGCCGCTTTGGCCCACGTAAACGTCTTGGACCACTCGATGCCGTCAACTCGCATCCGGGCATACAGCGCGGGGTCGGACAGCAGTCGGTCAATCCGGTTGGTGAGCGCGTCAACATCGCCGTGCGGAACCAGGAACCCCGTTTCCCCATCCCGCACCGCCTCGCGCAGACCGGGGGAATGACTGGCCACCACCGGCGTGCCGCAGGAATTGGCCTCCAGCACCGACAACCCCCACCCTTCCTTCGGCGAGGGATAGAGCAGAACATCCGCCTGCTGAAGCCGTTTCACTTTGTCCTCATGCGAAATCCGGCCCGCAAACTCGACGTTGTTCTCCAATCCAAGACGGCGCGCCAACTCGCGAAGCGCCCCGGTGTAATCACCCACGCCGGCAATCTGGAACAGAATATCCGGATACCGGGCGCGCAACTTTTCGACAGCCAGCAGGCCGAGTTGGATCCCCTTGTACTTCTTGATCCGGCCGACATAGAGAAGAGTCGGACGGGGCCGGGGCGGCTTGACGTCGGGCGCGGGATAGTCCCCGCGGTTGAATCCGGGATGAATCACTCGCGCCTGGGCCTCGGGCAGGCCGCGCGCCACAAGATCATCCTTGGTGTCCTGGCACAACAGGGAGAAGAGACTGCGCCGGTACAGACCGGGAACCCCGCGCTCCATCAGGTAAACATAGGCCGCAGGCAACCAGGACACTTCCTGGAAAACCGTGCTGCCGAAAAGATGCGGGACAATCGCCATAACGGGGATCCGTCGCTCAAACAACGGCATGTAGAAGGGAATCTTGTCGATTCCCTCGCTGATCAAATCGTAGTGGTTGGCCCGCAGTTCGCGCCGGTAAACCCACGGCGCCAGGAAATTAAAATAGGCCTGACGGCCGCGCCGGATGATGTGAATTCCCTCCTGAAACTCCTCGTCCGCCCCGCCCTTGAAGCCGTTGCAGAGGTAATCCACAGGATGCCCCTGCGCAACCAGGCGCCTGAAAATTTCAAACAAAACGATTTCGGCGCCCCCCGCCTCGGGGTGCTTCATATCCCGGTATTCGATGTGCAGGATCTTCACGAACCGGGATGTTCCAGCGCCTGCTTCCGGGCGCACAGCGGACACGTTTTGGGGTCAAACGTCACCGGCTCCATCTGGAGCAGACTCACGGTCGGGGGAATGAACCTCGCCTTGCCGCCGCTCCGGTCAACCAGCACGGCCACGGCCGCCACCCTGCCGCCGCGCCCCTCAACAATATCGATTGTTTCCTGAACGCGCCCCCCCCGGGTGATCACGTCCTCGGCCACCACATACGCCGCGCCCTTGGGAATCTCGAAGCCCCGCCGCAACACCAGGTCACCCTCCACTTTCTCCGCAAAAATGGAAATCACTCCCAGCGATTTGGCCACCTCGTGCCCCACGAACAACCCGCCCATCGCGGGGGCGATGACCCCGTCGAAGTGTACGCCGGGCAACTCCTTGCGCAATTTCACCACGAGCGCCTCGCACAGGCGGGCCGCAATGCGCGGATGCTGGAGAACCTTGGCGCATTGGAAGAACTGGTCGCTATGCAATCCTGACCGGAGTTCAAAGTGCCCCCTCAGCAAGGCCTTGGTCTCGAGGAACACCTTCAATACATCTTCATCCGTCATGTCACACATCCTTCCATTGCCGTTTCATCCGGAGGCAGGCAAGTGTGCGAAAGCCGTCCAGCGAGGTCAAGCGAATCCGATCCGCTGTTTGCCATTTCCACCCCACTGGTCTATACTTATCAGCTCATGAGAAAACGGTTTTCCAAATCACTCCGAACCGTTCTTGTTCTGGGAATTCTGATCGGATGCGCAACGCTCTGGCTTTACCCAGCCCGACGCCCCGCCTCCCCCTCCTCTTTACCTCTCATTTCCAATATCTCAAATCTCATATCTCCTGCGCCACCCCTCACCCTTCACCCTTCACCCCTCACCCTTCACCCTTCACCCTTCACCTCTCCCGCATCACCACCCTATAATA
>JBAWZH010000012.1:0-30408 GCA_037143135.1 bacterium | reverse complement strand
CCTCAACTGGTGGACCCGTTCAAATACCACCAACTCGACCGATTCCGGTGTTGGAATCTCAGCAAGATCGACCGACAATCTCTTTCCGATTTTCAGATGCTCTCACTCCTCGTCCACCTCCAAATCACCGGAGATAGGGCAGTGCTCCGATGACTCCCTCTGGGTGATTCCCTATTGGCAGTCGCATTCTTCCTGGAGCAACAGGAACGGGGACGACGAGAAATCCCGACATCGGCTCTTTCCCGTCTACTGGGACTGGAGTGACACCAAGAACCGGAAGGTCGACACCGGTCGGGCGTTGCTTCCATTGTGGTGGCACTCCGCCATCTTCGAGGACGATGCGGTCACCGAATCCGCCGACTTTCTCGTTCCGATCGGCGCCCACTTCTACAAGAAGGGGGAGTATGACACCCGGAACATTCTGGGCCCCATGTTCAACCGTACGGAGAATAGTCTGACCAAAACGGTGCGCTATGATGCCTTATTTCCGATCTTCTCCCTCACGCGCGGCGAGACGGAATCGGGCGGGCACATCTTCCCGCTGGCGGGGTGGAATACCCGGCAGGGCAGTCACGAGAACCTCTGGTACGCCTTTCCCTTGGGTTGGAATTGCGAGTCGCAGGAAACGTTCAACTACCGTATGAGTCGGCCGCAGTCCTTTGCCCTGCATGAGTTGGAAACGCGTCCCGTCGTATCTGATACCGATTGCCGGGCAGGGCCCCGAAGCACGGTCGCCTTCTATCCTTTCTATTGGTCGAAACGGCAGGCCGATGTGCAGCATGAGGGAGTTCTTCCGCTCTATTGGCGGAACACCTATCGTTATGGCCGTACCCTCTCGCTCGAAACAGTTTTCCCGCTTCTTCTCGGCGACCACAATACCGTGTATCGTGATGATATTCCTGTCTATTCGCATCAGAACTACCTCCTTTCAATGATTGCGCATGGCCGGGGCGATGATTCGAAGCAGTGGCGCGTTTTTCCATTCTTCTCCTACAACCGGTCGGGTGGCTCACTCGACTATTCCTCCTTCATCGTGCCTTTCTCGTACGAGTCGTGGCGTGACCCCGGGCGACCCGACCTCGCGTATTCGTCCGAGTTGTCGGTTCCTTTCTCCTTTCTGCCGCTCTACCGGACTGAATCCCGCCAGAGTGAAGGCGCCGGCCGTGAGCGGAAAAGTTGGTTCTTCCCCCTTTACAAGCGCGAAAAGAACATCGGCCCGGCGGGGGAGTGTTCCAAACTCTCCATTCTCTGGCCGCTCTGGAACGGTGAATGGATCAATGATGAAACGCGGATCCGCGGACTGGGCGGCGTCATGAACTACTACGAGCGGGATGCAGGAGGGTTCGTTGAGCAGCGCCTCCTTTACCGGGTTTTCACGCGGCGAACCCGGAGTTGGTTCAATGAGCACGAGGTCATGCCATTCTACGCCCAATCCGCGCGTGAGGACGGCACCTCATCGTGGGGCTTTCTGGGCGGATTGATCGGCGGCGGCTGCGATGGGTCGCGCAACTATCTGCGACTGCTATACATGAAGATTCCCACCCGCACCGTGCCGCCGGTTCCTTCCGGGAATCTCGCTGCGGCGCAGATGCGGCACGCCGAACTGGCCCTGAATTATCTGCGGCACGACCGTCATGACCGGGCCGCCGTGGAGTTCACTCTCGCCGGGAAGGCCTGTGATGACGACGCGGCTTTCCAGAGCGCCGCCGGGGAGGCCTACCTCAAGGCACAGCCCGATGCGCTCGGCAAGGAACTGCGCTCCAGCATCCCGTCATCGCTCAATCCGATCTACGGAGTATCCGGCGCCGGGACTCTTCAGGCAATCCGGCAGAACCTGCTCAATCTGGCCGTTGGCCGTTTCGAACATGCCCTGGGGCTCGGTGCGGACAAGCCGGCCATACTCTGCAAACTCGCGGAGGCCCTGAATGAACTGGGACGTCGGCCCGAGGCGCTGAAGCGGCTTGATGAGTCTGATCGGCTGAAACCGTATTTCTCAACCGGCATGAAACGGTTGAATACAGCCGAAGCAATCTGGACGGAGACTCATCATTCGGCCAGTTCAAATGCCCCGGCGACCCGGACGGCCCTAGCCGTCGTCCACTCGGTGTTGGATGAGTTGAAGGCCCGTTATCCCCGGTCGCCCACTCTGGCCCTTCAGGAAGGCAACCTGATCCAGCGTCTGAACAGTCCGGGTCACAGTCGGCTTTGGGGTGACTTGTCTTATGTGGGGATGGCGGATGCGTCGGCATTTTCCAAGCAGACCCTTCACATGTTTGAGTTGTACCGGCAAGGTGCCGAATGGATACCGGGCTCGGAGGAGCAGGCATGGTTGAAGACGCAACCGGGCAGCCTCGCTCCGCCTGCAACCCGGTGTGCGCGCCTTGCGGCACAAATCCTGATCCGTCAAATGACAGTGTTGATCTCACAAAGTAAGTATGACGAAGTCGATCAGCAACGCGCCACGATGATCCAACTCCTGCCCCGCACATGCTTGCGCTGTGCCGTTCCGGATATCGGGCGCGATCAACCTGATTATGATGATCCAACGTCAGCGGCGCTTCACAATCTTTACACGATGTACATCACGGCAACCAATCGACCGCTCGATTACATCACGATGGTTGAGGCACTGGCGCCGACTCTTTGCCGACACCGGCAGGCAGCCGTCTCGAATGCACTGGAGTCGGTACGTCTGGAGCAGCAGTACATCAAGACATGGCATCTTGTCGGTGAGATCGGCGGGAAACCCGTGACCCTCAATTACTCAGGGAAGTTCTTTGAGCGGTATGTGGATCTCGACGCGTTGCTCGGAAAGCCCGATCATTGCACTGTCACGGCGGAATGCGTTGTGACATCACCCGACGAGCGCCGTGCCGTCCTGCGATTGGGCTTCGACCACACACTCACCGCCGGGTTGAACGGCCGTGTCGTGTTCGGTCCGAAATCCCGGAAGATCGCCGTGCGGGATGAATACCGGGTTTCTGTCCTGCTCAAGTCCGGAGAGAACCGGCTGAGGCTGACGGTCAGCGACGATACGCTCGCCTACGGTTTCTTCGTGCGATTGAGTTCTGAAAACGGTGAATTCATGAGAGACGTTGTGATCATGGGCGCATTGGAAAAATAGTTTCTGATGGCAGGGCGAGATGATAGTCTCCATGGCTTTACGGGAACAAGGGTGTTGAAAGGAGATCGTCATGAGGAAACGTCTGCGCGTGCTTGCCATGCTGGGTTCGTCCGCTGCCTTACAGAGCGCCTGGCCGGTTGAACTGGCGGCGACGCAAGCGATGCCATTGCGCGCCGGGTTTGCCTCGGCGGAGATGACGCCGGGATCCGACGGCGTCTTGTTCGGGTATGATTTCCGTTCTGGAAAACTGGCTCCCGGCCATGATGGTGTCCATGACCCCCTGCATCTCAGGGTTCTGGTTCTGCGTCGCGACAAACAAACCGCAGCCATAGCGAGTCTGGACTGTGCGGTCATTGATACAGCCACGGCCCGTGAATACCGGAAAGCCATTGCCGAGGGGCTTGATACGGACATGGCGCATGTTATTGTTGCCGCCACACACACGCATTCAGGCGCCTATATGTCGCCGAAACAGCTGCCGCCGGAGGTTAAGGACAATTCGGCCGTGGTCAAGGCAACGGCCGCCTATGGTGAGTTGGTTCGCCAGAAATTGCGGGAGACCGCCATACGCGCCGGGGCGTTGACGTTCCCCGTGAACCTATATTATCGTGAAGCGCCACTCGGACTCGGTTACAACCGCCGCGTTAACACGCCGCAGGGAGTTCGAAATTGCTGGAGCCCGCAGGAATGGCCTGATCGCCAACCGGGCCCCTCTCCCGATCCGACCTGTTCGGTGGTGATGTTGAAGGAATCCATTGGTTCGCGTTCCACGTTGCTGTGGAGCCTCGGTGTGCATCCCGTCGTCCTGGGCAAGACGAGCAAAGTGGTCAGCGCCGATTATCCCGGGCGCGCCTGCCAGTTGATCGAGGAGGCGAATCCCGGTTGCCGCAGTATGTTCTTTCTTGGGGGCGCGGGTAACATCCATCCCTGGATTGCGACGCAGGATGACCCGAAAGCCGTTGAGACAGTCGCCCGTGGCGCGGCATCCTTTGTCTCTCTTCTTGCGCAGGGGATGGCGCCTGCTCCGGATTCGGACTGGCGTACGGCGGCGGCCACACTCAAAATCGGCGCCTATGAACTGGATGTCAGTGTCTGGCGGATCGGGCAGGTCTGGATTGTCGCCGCGCCGGTGGAATTGTTTGCCGAATTGTCGGCCGGACTGCGTCAGCGGTTGAATGGACCGGTGCTGCTGGCCACGATGGCGAACGGGTGGTGCGGATATTTTCCGACCCGGGCCGCCTTTGCCGAGGGAGGATACGAAGTGGATGGGCAAGTGAAATCAAAGAGTCTCGCTCCCGGCGACAGCGAATGTCTGGTGGATGAGTTGGTTAAACTCGCTGAAACCATCAAAGAGTGATCGCTTGTCGAATCGGCGTGCAATCGGGTATCATATCCACACAAGGGGAAGAGAACTATGATTCACGTCAAAGTGGCCGGGTTATCATTATCCAATATGGGGTTTGTGGTTTTGCTGAACGGTGATCAGGATCCTCGATCCCTTCCGATTTTTATCGGGGGATCCGAGGCCCAGGCCATTGCCCTCCAGATTGACAATGTCAAGATTCCCCGTCCCCTGACACATGACCTCCTGAAGAATGTGTTGGACTGCCTCGAGTGCCGCCTGAAGAGGGTGGTCATCAATGAACTTGTCGAAAGTACTTTCTATGCCGTGCTGGTTCTGGAGCGGGACGGCCTGGAGACCGAGGTGGATGCCCGACCCAGTGATGCGATTGCCTTGGGCATGCGATGCGGCGCTCCTCTCTATGTGACGCAGAAGGTCATGAATTCAGCCGGTGTGGTGTTGGAGGACAAGGACGGCATCCTGAAGGAGCAAGGAAAAAAGACGTCTTCCGAAAAAGACAACAAAGCGTCCCCTACATCCGTCCTGGAGCAACTCAAGGCCAAGATGGAGAAAGCCGTCGCCCAGGAACGATACGAGGATGCGGCCAAACTGCGCGACCAGATCGCCCACATCGAGCAGTCGCACGGAAAGAATTAGCATGCCGTGAATGAGAAACCCCGTTTTGGTGTCAGGGCCGTTAATACGGGGTGGTTCTCAGTGGGGCGATCTCATCCAGACTAATCAAACCGGGACAATTCAGGGCCTCGTCGGGGACACGAAGAAGTTTGCGGAAATGGCCAGGGGTGAGAGTGACGGCGCGCTTGAATTCGCGGGTAAAATGGCTTTGATCAAAATAACCACACGTGTTTCCGATCTTGCTGATTTCTTGAGTTGTGGTGGCGAGAAGTTTCTTGGCCTCGGAGAGGCGGATCTCCGAGAGCAGTTGCTTGAAAGTCTTTCCTGTCTCCCCGCGCAGGCGATGAACCAGGGTTGAGACGCTGACGCCGATGGCGCGTGAGGCCGTCGTCAGCGTGGCGCTCTCCTGATAGTGGGACTGAAGCCACGTTATCAGGCGCTCTGACAGGGGGCGGACATCCTTCGGGTCGGGAGTGATTCCCTCAAAATACTCCTGGATCCATTCGGCGACCTCGTAACAACTTTCCTCGGTTGATGCGGCATGTTCCAGTCTGAGCATCTGGCGCATTTCGCGGCTGGTCGCCACAGTCCATGGCGTTCCACTAAGAATGTTCTGGCTCGTCATCACAGCGAGGAGAACCCGAACATGGGCCTTGAGTTTGGTCTGATCCCAGTTGCTGGCCATAAGCAGTTTGGCGAGGTATTTGGAGACGAAGGCCATCGCCCCGGCCTTGTCATTCTGCTCGAGAAACGCGAGCAGTTGATAGGTGTCTCCGAGAATATCGGGGAACGTTGTTTCCTGCTTCCGGATGTCCGCAAAGGCTTCAGCGATTCTTCGTTGCTGCAGATACTTCTCATTTTGACGCCTGAAAAACGCATTCGAGTTGACGCCCGAGGAGAAGGATGTCTCCATCGCCAGGGTTCCCAGTCCCCTCAGTGCGCTCGGAGTGATGGGGCGAACGGAGGGGATGAGTTTCAGGAACGCTATGGGATCCGAGTTGGACCAGGTTCGGGCAACCTGGGTCACGGCATCCCGGATATCCATTTCATCGCCTGCGACGCAGAACCCGGCGAGTTCCACGCCACCGCAGCATTTATTGTGGGGGGCGATGGGGATGGTGATGAAGAGGAGATTGGCCCAGCAGCGATAAAAGTGGGGTTCGCCTGATGCCGTGGCGTGTACGGTGGCATTGAGGCAGGCGATACGGCATAGGGATGCGGCGACCGGGTGGGACAGGGCATGCCTGCAGAAGGCGCAGACCTCGCGGTTGAGCAGGAGTTTTTGTTCGTACAGTCCATGAAAGAGGGCGCCCTGCCCGGTGAGGTGCCCGATCTCATCAAGAAACCTGACCGTCTTGATGTCTGCCGCGTTCTTTATCATGATGCCAGAATATCCAACAATAAGGCTTTATTGTACAAGTTAATTGTCTGCAAAATGCGAGACTGACGGTTATTTCAAAAGGGAGAATCGGATGACCTCAGAACTTCATATGTCATTGAATTCCAAGAGATGGAGGATTGCCATTTGCGGAACCTGTCTCCAGATTTGCCTGGGCTCGGTCTATGCCTGGAGTTATTTCCAACTGCCTTTGATGAACCGGTATCATTGGAGCAATACCCAGGTGTCGTGGGTATTCAGTCTGGCCATTTTTTTCCTCGGTCTGGCTGCGGCGTGGGGCGGAATGAACCTCAAAAAATGGGGGCCGCATCGTCTGGCGATGCTGGGCGGAGTCTTGTTTGGGGCAGGCTCCCTCACGGCGGCTTTGGCATTGCATCTGGAGTCGCTCTGTCTGCTCTATGTGGGCTATGGAGTGGTGGGGGGAATTGGGCTCGGGCTCGGATATGTGACGCCGGTGGCGACCGTTGCCAAATGGTTTCCCGACCGGAAGGGATTTGTCACGGGCATGGTCGTCATGGGATTCGGGTTGGGCGCCATGTTGATGAGCAAGGTGATTGCGCCGGGATTGATGGCTATGACGGGTGGAGACCCCGCCCATGTGTTCGCCTTGATCGGATTATTCTTCCTGATCACCGCCACAGGATGCGGTGCGATGCTCGACAATCCACCGGTGGGATATGTGCCGGGTGGGTATGTCCCCTCCCCTGTCATGGGGGGGGCGGCTGTTTCCGGGCGCTCATGTCTGCTATCGGGCCGGTTCCTGATGATGTGGGGCGTTTTCTTCTGCAATATCGTGGCTGGGATTGCCATTATCGGGTTTCAGTCTCCCCTTTTGCAGGACTTGATCAAGAAGACGAATCCTGCCATGGCGACTTCATCATTGGTTTCAGCCGGGGCCACCCTGATTGCCGTGAGTTCCCTGTTTAATGGAATCGGCAGGATATTATGGGGAGGCCTTTCGGATCGCATCGGACGCATACAAGTTTTTCGTTTCATGCTGGCGACCCAGGTTCTGGCCTTTCTGGTGTTATCCAGGGTCGGGAACCCCTGGCTCTTCGCTGTGCTGGTCTGTTATGTTCTGCTTTGCTACGGTGGCGGCTTCGGAGCGATGCCATCCTTTGTCCTGGATGTTTTCGGATCCGTACGGATGCCCATGGTGTATGGGGCGATTCTTACGGCCTGGTCAGTGGCGGGGATTGTGGGACCTCAGATTGTGGCCTGGTTGAAGGATTCTTACGCCCACCAGGCTGGCTCCGTGTCATTTCTTGTGGGCGCCGGGTTTCTGTTCCTGGGGTTGATCTTGTCGGCAACGTTGAACAACGAACCCTATAGGTCTGCTATTGCTCCGGAGGGACAGACTCATTGAACCCCCGAAATAGGGATCCGCACGCACCTTTGCAGACTAACTTGCGAAAGCAACGATGACCGCCGTCACACATGCCAGAACGGCCAGGACGGCCAGCGTGATTTTGACGATACTCCAGGGCCTCTGCCCCTGCACTTCTCCTGTGCGGGCATTGACGAGGAACCGGTAGGTTTTGTCGTGATATCGGTAGGCGCTCATCCACACGGGCAGAAGCAGGTGTTTGAAACCGATCTTGTCGTATCCCGTGGAGACGGTAGAAATCTGCTGGTGGTCACCGCCGATGTCACGGCAGATAGTCCGTCGGATGGTCACATCCATTATCTGACGCGCCTGCTCGAATCCCGCCTTCAGATCCAGTTGGTAACTCTCGCAGACAAACCCACTGACATATTCATCGCTGTAGGCGACAGCGTCCCTGGTATCCCACGGCTCCAGCGACTGGGCAAGGGTTACCGGAAGACTGGTTCCAGCCACCACGAGCACATCATCGAAGGTATTGGATACAGTCCCGCTGACAAATGACCAGCGTGTCCGGCGAACCTGCCGGGTCTGCTGCACAGTTCTTCCGTTGACGGTAGTGGTGTAGGTTTCAGTCGCCCAATAATCATCACCACGCTGGCCGGTGTAATCCGTCTGCGTTAAACAGTCATAGGTCCATGAAGGGATATAGATGCCGTCCACCCTGGCTGCACTGGCCATTTTCCGCAGATCTCCGGGGGCAAACCAGAGGCCTTTCACCCAACCCTGAAATTGCTTGATCGACTCCTCGCGGGTCGTCTTGAAAGGAAGCAGCCCATTGGGTTTGATGAGTTTTCGCGAGGACTGCCTGGCCACAACCGGCGCCCCGCAGAAGGCGCAGCGGTCGGCCGTGATATTCGCTAAAAAAAACGTCTTCGCGCCGCATGTCTCGCAATGGATCTCGATGCGGTCACAAGATTCCTGCTTATCAGACAACGCCGTTAGAGCGGCCAGAAAATCCTGTTCGACCGGGCCCTGCCCCTCTTGAACGATGGCGTTCTCCGTTCCGCACCAGGGGCATTTCAACACCGTGGTGCCGGGCGAGAACTCCAACTTCCCCCCGCATGACTTGCAGGGAAACTGGGCCGTCTTTCCGGAGGATGCTGGCGTCATTGCGGCAACGGGGGCGGCGCCACGGGAAAGAGTGCGGCAAGTTCAGGAACCGCACCGGCGGCAACCCATCCGCTCATTCCCTGCTTCCAGACCAATGTCTCGCGTGTCAATTGCCCGGCCGTAACCCGGCCCTTGAGTCCGTCCATATCAAAGGGGCCCGCCTGCTGTCCGTTGACGGCAACGTGAAAGGCCAGGACGGCCGGCAATGGGGGCGGAGCCGAAGCGGCATTCCCGGCCATCGCCTGCGTCATCTGCTGGGCCATGGCAAAACCCGCACCCAATCCCACGCCCGCCCCGGCGACACCGGAGGGGTTCTTGGCCGCGGACTCCATGGCGTTGGCGGACTGGTATTGCGCATAGGCATTCAGGTTACCAATCACGCCCATGCTGCTGCGCTTATCTATCGCCTGCTCAACCTCGGGAGGCAGCGAAATATTCTCCACATAGAGCGCGGTGACCTTGATTCCGAACTGATCAAAATCATGGGCAATCCGCTTGGTAATGAACTGACTCAGTTCATCATAGTTCGCGGCTAGATCCAGAACGGGGATTTTTGACTCTCCAAGAACATCCGCAAAACGGGCAACCAACAAATCGCGAAGTTGCTGACCGATTCCCTCCACGTTGAACCGCTGATTGGTCCCCACAATTTGGCGGAGGAATACCGCAGGATCCTGAACCTGGATGGCGAAGGTGCCAAAGGCACGGAGGCGAACCGGCCCGAATTCTGCATCGCGAAGCATAATCGGGTTCTTGGTGCCCCACTTCTGGTCGGTAAAGACACGGGTGGAGACATAGTACACCTCGGCCTTGAAGGGGCTGTGGAACCCATAGGCCCACCCCTTGAGGGTGGCAAGGATGGGCAGGTTCTGCGTCTGAAGGGTATAGGTTCCAGGAACAAAGGTGTCAGCCAGTTTTCCCTCATTGATGAAGGCGGCAACTTGTGATTCGCGCACCACCAGTTTGGCCCCGTACTTAATCTCATTCTGGTAGCGGGGAAAACGCCAGACCATTGTATCGCTCGTGTCATCGAGCCACTCAATGATGTCAACCAATTCGCCAGTCAGTTTGTCCCACAGGCCCATAAGAACTCCTTTGTTGTTGTACGTGAAAAAGGGTATCAAACGGGTCAAGGCTGGCGAGTTTAAAAAGTCAGTTCCTGTTCACGGACAAGGGGCGCCTTCCGCCATCGATCAAGACAACGCTTTCCTCAATCGAATGCGCAAAACTTGCCGGGCCCGGTAGAGACGAGACTCCACTGACTTTTCCGAGGTTTCCATGATGGCGGCAATATCGGAATTGGACAGTTCTTCGTAAACTGAAAGGATCAGCGCCGTGCGCTGGTCTTCGGGGAGTTCAGAGATGGCCGCCAGGATGAGAGATTCGCGCTCCTTCGTGTCGGCCTGATCTGATGGATCAGAAGGAGCCCCGGCCATCTCACTCTCAGGCGTGACCTCAAGCGATTGTGACGGGCGTCGCTGCCGTTGGCGCATGGCATCAATGGCCGTGTGTCGGGCCAACTGAAACAGCCAGGAGGAGAAGCGATCACGGGCGTGCCGAAACTTAAACGCATGAAGATTCCGGAATGCTTTGACGAACGTTTCTTGGGCAATGTCCTCAGCCCCCCCGGCATCGCCGGTCAACCGATAGACAAAATTGAGGATCGGTCGCTTGTAATGAGTTATCAAGGCGGTGAATGCGGCTTCATCCCCGGTCTGAGCCCGCATCACAAGATCCCGGTCAATGTCCCGCCGATCCATCGTGCTTCTCATATACCACACGCCTTCACCTTTTCAAAGAACACATCATCCGGAGGCTTCAGGCGACCATAAGTGGAGCGGGAGATGGGGATCGAACCCACGACGTTCAGCTTGGGAAGCTGACATTCTACCACTGAATTACTCCCGCTTTTAGGAAATATCGCTGTTTTGGCCTGTAAAGTTTTGTGAAAAGTTTTGGTTTTCGACTTGCACGCGTTCACCCTGTGGCGTAGTGTTCTCCTTGTTGCTTGCAGGCACATAGGAGGACATTATGCCACTGGAACTTCGCCGGAAACCGGACGGAACTCTCAAATCAAAATGGTGGTACGGCGCATACATGGTCAATGGTCACCGGTATGCTACGAATCTGGATGTAGAAGTCAAGGGTACGCCGCCGGAATCGCTCAAGAAGGAGGGCAACCCGGCCTTTGAACGGTCACGTGGCGAAGCCCAGGCGAAGCTTGATCAGTTGGTGGCTGACGCCCGGAGTCAGCGGTCGGCGGAAGCCCTGGTCCAGAATCTCCATGAGATCAAGTATGGATCGAAGATCCTCACCTTCCCTATCGCCGATCTGAAGAAGGCTTGGGATCGGATGCCGAAGAAACGGCGGTCGTTGCACCCCCGGTATGTGAAGGATGTCCACGCCACCATCAAGCGGTTCGTGGATCATGTCCAGAAGGAACACGCGGAATTGGTGGAAGCCGCCCAGGTGACGCGCGAGATCGCCCGCGAGTTCATGGAGACGGAGGCTGACCGGAAGATGGCGGCAAAGACCTGGAATGACTCCCTGAAGCGCATGAAGGCCATCTTCAAGTTCCTCCAGGTGGAATATGGCGTGCTCCGGAACCCGTTTGACGGCATCAAGGCGCACGAGGAACACCATGTCCACCGGCGGCCGTTGACGATGGTGGAGGTCAAGGCGTTGCTGGATGCGGTGAAGGATGACGATTTCTGCCGGCCGATTATCGTTTGCGGGCTGAGCACGGCCATGCGGCGGGGCGATTGCTGCCTGTTGAAGTGGGATGACGTGAACATGCAGGGGCCAAATCCCAGCATCACGGTCAAGACCAGCAAGACCGGGGAAACGGTCTGCATCCCGATCTACGAGGCCCTCATGCGCGAACTGGCCCTTGCCAAGAAGCAGGCGGACGGCAAGAGCGGGTATGTCTGGCCCGAGACGGCCGCGATGCAATTACACAACCAGCAGGGCGTCACGTGGCGGCTACGGCAGGCGTTTGACGATGCCGGTTTCAAGGATGCGGACATCCACGCCAAGCGGGTGCATGGGATGCGCAAGGCGTCCGTGAAGGATTTCCACTCCCTCCGGACCACCTGGATCACGGAGGCGTTGACCCGCGGTGTACCGATCGAGACGGTTAAGCGGATCAGCGGTCACCGGACCGTCGAGGTTGTGACCACGCACTACTTCCGGCCCGGTCAAGATCAGGTGCGGGCGGCGCTGGCGGATGCACTCCCGGCATTACTGACAAGCGGCAAGGATGAAGAGGCGGCGAAGGATGGTGGCGCGACATACGATGTTGATGCCGGACCAGGCGAATTGCTGGAAAAGGTGCTGAAAACACTGGACGGCATGACGGCGAAGAGTTGGGATAAGCAGCGCACCATCGCGGCGAGTTTGGTCCGGCAGGCGAAGGAATGGGTGGACGGGCGGTTGGAGCGGGAAGTGCCGGCGACGGCGTAAAGATGCTGGCACCCGTCCTGTCTGGCGACCGAAACACCGGGCAGAACGAGCGGGCGCGTTGCGGGTTTACGGGATTGACTGGTTTTCCGGGTGGGCTTGAGATATGGTGACAGACATATTGATCTCGGCGGGCGGGTTTGGAGTGTGAATGAAAACGAGCATTTTCATCAGCAGTGTGCAAAAGGAACTGGCGGCGGAACGCCGCGCGCTGAAGGACTTCATTCTTGGCGATCCCTTGCTGCGGCGGTTCATATCGGATGTCTTTCTCTTTGAGGATCTGCCGGCCTCGGACCGTAAACCGGACGATGTTTACTTGGCAGAGGTGGAGCGGCGCGATATTTACCTGGGCATTCTGGGGGTGAGGTACGGGCGGAAGAACGCGAACGGTAAGGCGGCCACGGAACTGGAGTATGAGCGCGCTACGGAAAGTCACCGCGAACGGCTTGTCTTCGTGTGGGAGGCTGATGAGAAGACGCGCGAGCCCGAAATGGCGCGTTTGATCGAACGAGCCGGGGGCGAACTATCTCGACGGAAGTTTTCCGATTTGCCTGCCCTCCTACGCGAGGTTTATGCGGCGCTGGTGGAGAGTCTGGAGCGACGCGGCGCGTTGGTGACAACGCCGTTCGACGATACGCCGTGCGCTGGGGCGACCCTGGCGGATATTGACGAGGGACAAGTGACGGCTTTCGTAGAAACGGCGGAATCCAAAGGGCGGTTGTCCCTGAAGGGCACCCGAACCCCTGTGGCTGTTCTGCAGAACTTCAATCTACTGAAAGACGGCCGCCTCACGAATGCGGCGGTTCTCCTGTTCGGCAAAGAGCCGCGCCGTTTCTTCAACAATGCGCAGGTTCACTGCTTCCATTTTTTTGGGACCGAGAAACGGAAGCCCATCGCCTCGCAGCAGCCATATGAGGGGCGGTTATTTGAGGTGATCGACCAATCCGTGGAGTTCGTACTCGGCAAGCTCGATCGCAGAGTCGGCACCCGCGCGAAAAGCGCCAAGGCACCGGTGACGCCGGAAATACCACGCGCTGTGATCACCGAGGCTGTTGTGAACGCGGTGGCGCACCGCGATTATCAGAACACAGGATTCGTACAGGTTCTCGTGTTCTCGGATCGGGTTGAGGTTTGGAATCCCGGGGAATTGCCGCGAGGATGGAACCCGGAGATGCTGCGGGAACCTCATGGTCCCATGCCGCGAAATCCGTTGATTGCCGAGCCGTTGTTTCGCGTGGAGTATGTGGAGAAGGCTGGGACCGGGACGACGGACATGATCGCCGAATGCCGGGAGGCCGGATTGCCGGAGCCTGACTTTCAGCAACGCGGCCCCTTCTTTGTGGCGACGATCTGGCGTGATTGGCTGACGGATGCGGTTGTGGATGAGTTGGGCCTGAACGAGCGGTTGATTCAAGCCATTGCTTTGGTTAAGAAGACCGGACGAATTTCGAACACGGACTATCAGAGTGAATTCGGCGTTGCGCGAGCCACTGCGAGCCGCGATTTGGAACTGCTGCGTGGGAAAGGCGTGGTCGAGAAGGTGGGATCCACGGGAAAAGGAACTCACTACATCCTGACGCGCAAACGCATCGCAAAGGGCTCAAACGCATCATCGTCGTAACGCATCATAAACGCCTCAAACGCCTCATGGCATCATACGATTCCCGACACGCCAACGACTCAGAACGGGAGGTTGACATGTCTATTGGCAAAGTGGCCACAAAGGGGCCATGATGTAGGTCTGCCGGGATGGGAACCTGCCGAAGCCGGAGTTCCAACAACGCGGGCCTTTCTTTGCGGCGACTTCCCGGCTAGAGAAGAATACTCCCTTTCTGGATTTCCGAGAGGAGGCATTCAAAGCGGACGCCAAAGGCGGATGCGCTGCCGATTGTCTGATACCTCATGAATCTGTTACATAATTCCATTGCCGTAGGCAGATCAGCGTCTGCAACAAGGACGCGTTTGGGTTCTGGATTGTCGGCGCTCTTCGCCAGCCCTTCTGCAAGAAGGTAGTCCAAGTGGAGATCGGTTCTCGGGAAAGACTGCCCGACTACCAGTAAGACGTGTGCCGTTCCGATGACTTTGGCGGCATCCCGCCAGACGTCTGCGAAAACGTCATTTGCACCGAGATCCTTATTCCATGTTGGAGGCAGCAATCGTGCGTCTTGCTGTAGAGGGGAGGACGTGGACAAAGATTTGAGGTCAAGTGCGCCTTGCTTTGGCCAGTTTACCGATCCATGGAGTTTCAGGATGGGGATTGGTTGTGCGTCTCCCTGGTGGGAACCGAGGCAGTATGAGTTTGGTTGACCGATCCGGTTCAAGACCGTCTCGGCAACAAGGTCGTAGTTGGTTGTGACAATTGCCAACCTGAAATGAGTCAAGATGTGCCGGAACAAATCGCAGTAGTAGACAAGCCACGGTGCGTCCGCGCTACCACCATCGGTTGGTTGCCCGTAGATGGTTGTTATCCCGCGTTCGATGCCCGTAATTACTTCCGAGACCGTTGGCCCTTGCCTACTCGGAACGAATCGGTAATTCCCGCCTTCTCGTTCGCGGGTTGCGACTCTGAAATGCGGACCATGCAGGATTTGGCGGAACACCATCGCGCCGTAGGCGGTCTCTAGGTTTGGTGGTTCCTTCATGGAGTACCCGCTGAAGTAAAACCCCGGACGCATGCATCGCAGTACTGGTTCCGGCAGCGTGTTCTCAGCGTGTTCCAAGAAGGCGCGCATTACCGGGGCGCCTGCGCCGGCGGCGAAACCCGCACCCGTGAACAAGAGCAGCAATGGCCTTTCCTTGGATGGAGTCTCCTTCTTCACTCGTAGTATTCCATCGACACGTCACAAATTCTCACGGGAAACTCACCCTCACCCGATAGAAGCGCATCTGCGAATCGTTTGTATCAGTAAGGATGGACGTCTCAGGTCCGCCGATCACGTTGGATTGCCCGGCAACAATCGACCAACCGTTGCTGAGTGACAAGTCGGGGTTCGACAAGAGGGTATACTCTCGATTGGTGCATGACGTGAAACACACCACTACCGAGGGCGAGTTCGAGACTGCGACGATATGAAAGAAGGAGGTGCTATTCGTGGGGTCTGTTCCCGCTGTGTATTCGTCGGCGTTCACGGCACCATCGCAATCAGAATTGAGTCGGTCTGCCGTACCGTCCGTAGGTAGATGATATTGGAAGAACCAAAGGCGGGGTATTCCCCCGGGCGTCGTAGCGTTCGTGCTTTCAAAAGCCCCGATATCCACAGTCCCGCAGATCATTCGTGCATTCCCGTCGCGATCCTGACTCGCGGGACTTGTCGGGTCCGTCATCCATGCGAGGTTCGTTCCAACGTCAACGCAGGGCGAAGACGGGTTCAGTCTCAGATTGAGTGTAGTTAGGTCAACAAAGGCAGGGTCATTCGTGATGTTGTTTACCCCTCCGGGATCGGGCACCGTGCAATTGCCGACATAGGTAGCGGCACCGTCACAGTTCGTTCCTATTGGAGCGTTGTTGAAATAGACTATTGAGTTATACAAGGTACATTGCCGGGTTCCTCCACCGCGAAGACTGGCTGTGTTGCTCACGACCGTGCAGTTGTAAAGGACCCCATCGGATGCCCCGGCCCCATAGCCGCCGGAGTTGGCGGCGAGTACGGAGTTGTATATTGCAGCCCCATATGCACCGCCGCCGTGTTGACTTCCCGTATTTCCTGATAACGTACAGTTGAACAACGTGCCATAGTATGCCCCGCCGCCATCCCAAGATGCCGTGTTTCCCGTTAGTTCACAGTTTTGTAGCGTCCCGTAGTACGCGCCGCCCCCATACTGTGCCGCAGTGTTCTGGTTCAATGTGCATCTGAACAACACACTGGAACATGCCCCGCCGCCATTCCATGACGCCCCATTCCCCGAGATGTCACTGTTCCGCAATGTGCCGCCGTAGACTCCGCCGCCATACTGTGCCGCCGTGTTCCCCCTTATGACGCAGTTGGACAGGATCGCATTGGTGCTTTGACACCAAATTCCACCCCCACTGCAATCCTTTATGGAATCACCTGTCGTTCGCGTTGCGCCGTTCGTGATTGTGAACCCGGCTAGTGACGCGCCATTCGTCATATAGACACAACGGACTGCCGCAGCGCCGTTGGGGTTCTTGCCGGAAATCGTCGTCACGCTGGGCCCATTGAGGCTACTTATTTTCAGTGCCTTGTAGATTGCAACGCGATTTGACAGAACGCTTCCGGCTGGACACCCAGACATTCCTCCAACGTCGTATATTCCATCGCCGACGAGTATCGCCTCGCCGTTTCGTGCCGCATTAACCGCTGTTTGGATGCTTTCTGCAGCTGTCGTCCAGTTCGCGTATGGGAAGTATGCGTTCGGATTTCCATCGGAAACATACCGTTGCGAGCAGAACGGATACTCGAAAGCCCCTATGTCTGCCTTCCCATTCAGAATTCTTGTGTTGCCGTCAATATCCACGCTCCGGGGGTCGTTTGCGATACTCATCCAGGAGAAGTTGGTTCCTTTATCAATGCAGGGGGATTCTCCACGGAGGTGAAGATTGGTTTGTGCCAAGTCCATGAAACAAGGTTCGTTGGTCACGTTGCCAATACCGCCTGGGTTCGGTGTAGTGCAACAGTTGGTGCACCCCGCACTGGCCCAGTTCGCGCCACTCTGCGCTGTGTTGTAGTACAAAATGCAGTTATAGAGTCTGCTGCCGGATGCCCCGCCGCCCTTTCCATAGCCGGCCGAATTACCCGTCATGGTGCAGTTGTACAGCAGGCCACTGCATGAACCGCCCCCATCGGTGAACGTTGCTTCATTGCCCGCAAAGACAGAGTTGTAGACCGTGCTACCACTGATGCCACCTCCGCTTTGGGTTGCTTTATTACCCAGAAAAGTGCAGTTGTACACTGTACCCCGGTATGCGCCACCGCCGTCAATTGTCGCAGTGTTTTTCGAAAACGAGCAGTTCACCGCTTTGCCATCGGAAATCCCGCCGCCGAACCCGTGTCCCGCGACAACAGTATATGCTTGGTTGCCTGAGAGTGTGCAGTTGGTCAACCCGCCGCCGTATGCTCCACCGCCGTACTCCGACGCTTTGTTTCCGGTCAAAGTGCAGTTGACCATTGAGGCGTAGGAGCCGCCTCCACCATACTGCGCGGTATTTCCTGAAAACGTACACTTGTCGAAAGCCCCGTAAGAGGTGCCGCCCCCGTAATTCGCCGCTGTATTGCCGGAAAGCGTGCAATTGTAATATGAACCGTAGTAGGTTCCCCCACCGTCCCAGGTTGCGGTGTTGTTGGCGATGGTGCAATCGTATCCGGTGCAGTTATCGCAACCTCCTCCATATTGCGATGCCGTATTCCGAGAGAGACTACATGCCTGCAATACGGCGTACGCCGCCCCACCACCGAAAGGTGCTGAATTGTAGGAGAACGTGCAGTTGCTCGCGTTGCCGTAGGCAGCCCCACCGCCGATGCCGGAGGTGTTGCGGCTGAGCGTGCAGTTGTAAAGTTGTGCCCCCCGCGCCCCGCCGGCCGAGTTTGCCGATGAATTCCAGGTCAGGGTGCAGTCACGGAGTGTTCCTGAATACACGCCACCGCCATCAGAAAGGGCCGTACTGCGCGTGATGACACAATTGGACAGGACTGCATCTACGCTCTCGCACCAGACAGCTCCCCCGCAGACTTGCGCACTCCCTCCGAGACCGGTCGTCAGTGTCGCGCCATTGGTCAATGTAAATCCCATAAGAGAAGCCCCGTTGGTCATATAGGCGCACCGGATTGCGCTGCTCCCGTTAGGGCCTTGTCCGCGAATGGTTGTGACTGTCGGCCCATTGAGGCTGCGGATGGTGAGCCCTTTGTAGATCGCAACGCGGTTGGGTAAGGCACTGCCCGCTGGGAAACCGGCGACGCCGCCGGAGTCATACACTCCATTGCTTACGACAATTGAATCTCCATTGTCGGCAGCGTTTATCGCTGTCTGGATGCTTGCGGCTGCAACGGACCAGTTCGTGTAGGGGAAGTGTTCGTTCGGATTGTCCTTCACCACGTACCACGTAATCTGTGCGAAGGTATTGTTGACAGTGAAGCTGAAAAGCAGGGCCATTCCGAGTCGGGCAGTCAGGAACCGGCGACGGATATCAATGGACTGTAGATTACACGGCATTCTTCGCTTACCCACTCTCAACGGTCTTCTTCATTCGTACCAAAGAAGAGGCGCGGACACCCGCCCACGCCCCACGGAGGGACCACGAAGCCCCAGGAAGGAACATGAAACGGGGCCGCGCCAAGTGGCGCGTTCCCGCATGTTCGTCCCTTCCCTGAAAATTCGTGGTTTTCCGCGGGGGCGAATCTTGCGATTACGCAAAATCTTTGGTTGTTCGTTCCGTTTCTAAATTGGTTAATGCTCCTCATAGGCGGCCGGTCGCAAAGCGCCGGCGCGCATGGATGCCAGTAAGAACCGCATGCCATAGAAATGCAAGTTTATTGTCCTGGTGGAAGAGGTGTGCGCGTGGCGGAGGCCGGCAAGAGAATCGGACGTTTTGGACGAATCGGACTCATCTACGCCCCAGTGAGGCCACCGTCGTGGCAAGCGGATCGACAAGTGCTGTGATGGCTTGCCTCGCTGTCTGTTTGCGGTGCCTGGCGAGGACCAGTTACGCGGGCGGTGGCGCGGCAGTGGTTTCGAGGACGATTTCGCTTAGGTCGTTGAGGGTGGCCGGGTGGTGGTCGGCGAGATAGGCGCCCAGTTCCGGGGTAGTTATGATCTTGCGGACGTAGAGGGTCATTTTCAGGAGGTCGGCGGAGTACTGGCGGTAGAGTTTGGTGTAGAAATCGTGCTGTTTCTCGGCCTCCTCCAGCCGGGATACCATTTCCTTGCGCTTGTTCTTGTCTTCGGACCATTGCCGTTTGGGGTTGCGCTTGGGATTGCGCAATTCGGGCGGGGTCTTGAGGACCAGGGCGCGGATGAAGGCGGGGCTGTAGTCGTTGACGCGCTTCATCTCCTTGAGCATCTCGGCCTGGCGTTCGGGCCGGACACAGGACATTTCATGGGCGGCGGTCTTGCCCAGAAGGTCGGACTCGAATGCCTCGGCCGCTTTCGGGTGGAGTTGTTCGACCAGTGTTGGGGCCAGGCGGTAGCGGATTGACCTCATGCCGAAAACATCGGCAATGGTGCGCTCGTCCAAGGTTTCGAGGGATTTCCGGAGCATTCGCATTTCCTGGTAGCCGGAAAGCCGGTTGACCATGCGGTTGAAGGTGTAGGCCTCCTTGTCCTTGAAAACGATGCAGGGGACGGTTTCGATTTTCAGCTCCTCGCAGGCGCGGAAGCGCAAATACCCATCAAGGATGACGTAGGCGCCGCCTTCAGGATAAACGGACAAGGGCTCGATGAGGCCGATGGCCTTGATGCTGGAGCGGATGCGCACAAAACCCTTGTGGGTGCTGGTGTTGAGCGCTTCGCGTTCCCGCAGTGGGGTTAATGCGGCGAGCGGCACGTCCACACCGTTGACATTCAATGGATTGTTCATTGTTGGGTCTCCTCCTGGGTTGACTCGGGTTCCCGGCGCACTCGCTTCTGGAGGGCGACGCCGTATTCCCCGGCGAGTTGCGGCGGGGTGTTCAGTTCAAAGGATTTGAGCAGTTCGATGAACCCGGCGTCGGCCATGAGGGTGGACGTCCCCATCATCAGCGTGAGGAGGCGGTTTTCCTTGCGGGTGGTTTCACGGACAAAATCTTCCTTGTCCTTGGTCGCCTTGGTGATTTCCTTGGCCAGATCCTTGAGGGTGTAGGAATCGGTATCCGTGCGGGTTTTCTTCTGGGGGCGCTTGCCGCGATTCAAGCGGAGTTCTATGAGTTTCCGGACCCGAATGACGGTGTTGCAGTTGACGAGGCCCCCGTCGAAAGCATCCATGAGAACGTTCTGGATCGTGGTGTCATCGGATTGGGCGACCTGTACGGCGAAGGACATGGAAAACAGGCCCTGCTCAACGCCTTCGATCAGGCGGTCTTCGCCGTTGGCAACCAGCCGGATGTAATCGCTCACATAGGTTTGAGTCTTGCCGACGATGGATGAAATCTTGGCGTAGTTGAAGCCGGCGTCGTGCATGCGTTTCATTTCCCGCGCGAACGTCATTGTGCCGGGCGGCACACGGGCGATGTTTTCGACCAGGGAATAGAGCAAGGCCGTTTTGCGGTCGCAATCAATGATCTCGGCAGCGATCTCGGGTTTCTCAAGGCGTTTGTGGGCCAGGAGGCGGCCCTCACCACAGACGAGTTCGTAGGCCCCCACCTTCTCGAAGTTGCGGCCGTTCACGACAATGGGTTTCAGCAGGCCGATTTCGCCGATACTCCGCACATTCTCGGCAAATTGCTCCTTGTCGCGGTTGCGGGAGTTCAGGACGGTAATCTTGTCCACCGGGATCATGCGATACTGGCGTTCGGTCATGGGCACTATGGTTGCGTTCATTGTTTGGCCTCCCATCCAATCAGGTTTTGAAGCGCTTCTGGAATCGTGTAGGCGTGGAGATCGAGCCTCTCCGGGATCGTGCTCACAATGCGAATGTCTCGGCCGCCGTGCATGATGCGGGGGAAGAAGAGGTAGCCCAAGACGGCAAACTGGCCGCCGTTGCTCAGCGGGACCCCGATGGTGATGTCAATTTCCGGGCGGGAATCGGGCGTAAATGACCAGGCGGCCTCGTAGCCATGCGGATACGGGACAACGGGCAGGATGCGGATGCTCACGTAGTTGCGCAGGACAAGGAAATCGCCGCACTCGGTGATTTCCGGGATGGCCCCTTTCAAATGGCCGGCCACCTGGGAACGGCGGTCGGCGATGACATCCGCGAACAGGTTCTGGTAGGCGGTGCGGAGAGAGCCAAAATGATGGGAGTAGGTTGACGGGGAAACCATGTCCTTGTCCCCGGCGATGAGACTGGAGCGGACGGTGCCGTAGTGGGCATACTGGGCGCGGAGGCGATCCAGCATATCCTTGTCGGAATACCGGATGAGCCGTTGTTCCTCGGTTGTGCGGATGATGGTTTGGGCGGAATCAAAGACGTTCCGGTCTATGATGGCCGGAAAGGCGTTTTCGGCGCGGACCCATTCCGTCTTTGGGTTATTGCGGCTGGGGGATTTCAGGCGCTGGGTCGTCTTGTTGTAGACCATGGTCCCGGCATAGAGTTCATTGGAAAGGATCCCCTGCACCGACTGGGCGGTCCACTGGCCATGGCCGGGGGATTGGATGTGGTCGTCGTTCAAGAGGCCGGCGATCTGCTTTGGCGTCTTCTTCTGATGGACGAAGGCGCGAAAGATGCGCTTGATGACCGTGATTTCGTCGGGGCAGCCGGGCGTGAGCGTAACGCGCTGATTCTGGATGCTCTTGCGCTGGCCGGGGTCGAGAACCTGAACTGGTTGGCGTTGTTCATCGAGCAGGAGGCGGTGGAAGGCATAGGGCGGCATCCCGCCCGCCCGGAACCCCTGGCTGGCGATTTTGGCGCAGCCCTTGAAAACCTTGGTGCTGAGTTCGCGGCTATAGTTGGCGGCCTGGTAGCGCTCGATGTTGATCCGGAGCGCGTGCATGAGGTCATTTTCTGCGGTGAACCCGATGGACGTGTAGATGACGTGCTTGCCGTGCATGGCGCATAGGCCGGTGTAATAGGCGGAAATATCGGTGTTCTGGTACCGGCCCCAGCGGCTGACATCGAGGACGAGGACATAGTCAAACTCATGGGCACCGGACTGGATGTAGTCGCGAAGCATCGTCTGGAAGGCTTCCCGACCCTCCGTCACGAGGCCGGTTTTTCCCCGGTCAATGAACTCCTGAATGATCTCGATCTTGTTGTCGGACGCGAACTTTCGGACCTGATCCTGCTGAATCTCGACGGAGTTTTCCTGCCGATCCTGGGCGGAATGGCGATAGTAGGCCACAGCGCGCTTGGTAAAGGTCTTTTTCTGGTTGTACCAATCCATTCTGGCGGTTACTCCGGGGACGTTGACACAACACTCCCTTACCCATAGGGAGAAATATAGGCACTTTTGAGGGGGTGACTCAGATTTTGTCGAATTTTTCTGACGATGGCCCGGAAGCCTGAGGCGTGGAGCGGGCCAAGGCCTCCAGCAGTGACCGGGCGCGTCGGTGCGTAATCGAGCGGTCGAGCAGATTGTCCAGAGTCCGGATGATTTGCGTGAAGCGGGTGTCCGGGTGGGTACGGCGCTTGGCGGCCTTGTGGATGGCCTTGCGAATCTTGCGGAAGGCCCCGCCCACGCGGGTGCGCCCCCGGCGTTTCCCGGTGAGATGCTGGGAGACCGTTGCCTGGGAGATGCCCAGCGCCGTGGCGATTTCAATCTGGGTGCGGTCCTCCAGATAGTAGAGTTCCATGACCTGGCGTTGGCGCTGGGTGAGCGCCGTGACCATAACGGCGTGCAGGATCAGCGCGATCTCTTCCGCGGTGCGGAGTCGGAGTTCAGTCGCCTGGTCGGATGGCGGGTTGGGCCAGAGGCCGGCCGATTGAGGGATGTTCGCCCACTGATGGGGCCCGAATTGTACTTCACGCCAGGAGGCATCATTGTGTGTGTTCATGCCCCCTATGGATGCGGGGCAAGAAGGGTGGCGGGCAAGCCACGGCGGGCGTGAGGCCCGTGGCGCGGTTTGAAGTTGGCGTCAGTCGGTGCTGGTGATCACAAGTCGAGCATCATGCGGTAAAAACGTTCAAGGTTCTGCTCGCCGAGTTCGGTCAACGAGCGAAGAGGTTTCTTCAGGCGAAGGCGTTCGGTGGCGAGGTTGTGGACCTGGTCGCGGGATATGTCGAGTTCGCGGGCCTTAGCCCAGATGGCACGGTAGAAGCGGTTGCGCCATTCGGCGTTATCCGTTCGGCGGAGTTTGGGCCTGGCCTTGGCGGCTTCCACGCGGAGGTACTGCATGACGGCAGGGAAATGCTCGCGGCGGATGAGATGGTATGAGTTGCGGCAAGGGAATTTCCGGTAGAGGCGTTTGAACCAGCCGCCATGAGAGTCGGGCCTGCCTGCCCTCACGTCAATATCCGCGAGTTCATCTATCATGGCCTTGATCTGACCGGCCTGCTCGTCGGTGACGTGTTCCGGACCGGGTTGGATGACATTGCGGGTCGTGTGCTTTTCTGTGAAGACGAAAGGACCGGTGGCCTTGATTGTCTTGGCCTGGACGCCGCCGGGACTGTCTACCATGACTTGGGAGTCGCGGCCGGCGGTGACCGTGATCTTCATGGATGCGTGCAACTGTGCGGCCATGCGGGCGGCCTCGGGAGAGAGTTCGATGTCGCCGTTCTTCTCATGCATGGCTTTGATGTCGGCGAGAAGTTCGGGCGCATATCTGGCCGAGTCATGATCCACGATCTGATGATGAACTTTGCACAGGAGAATAAGGTTCTCAAAAGCGTGGCGTTGGTCTGGTGGCTGGTTCGCATCGTAACGGGGGCCGCCTCGGCTTGCGGCGCGGATGTGGCACACGTCACCGGTTTGCGCGCCCGACGGATGGACAATGGGTGTTTCGCAGCCGTGGTAGGCACAGCGGTTTCGGGAGAGCGCAAAGAGGCGTTTGACGGTTTGCTGTGTCGGGCCGGTCATGCGAGTGCCTTACACTATCGATTACCTTTGGCCCGATTGTGGGTAGTGCAGAGCATCTGGCAGTTCTTGGCCGAACTGTCTCCGCCTTTACTCCACGCGGAGACGTGGTCGGCGTCCATTTCCTCGAACTTATAGATTCTGCTCTTGTTCGCGTTGTTGCCTATCGCGCAGAGCGGACAGTTGGACTTGCCCTTGGCCTCGGCTGCTTGCTTCTGCTTAGCGTAGGCGACGCGCTTTACCTTTTCATCGAACACCCGAACCGCCAACAACTTCTTGTCTACCGAACCGCCCAAGAGATACTCGAAGATCCCTTTCCGATTCGTCACATATGAATCGGCGGCGAGCCCATTCACATCGGTGGACATCTTCTTCGGATCGTACGACTTGCCATGATACTCCTCGTAAAGTCTGCCCCACTCCAATCCCTGCATTTCCTTGTGAACGTCAATGAAGACGGTCGAAACCCAGTCGATCACGCTGTCGAAGTAGGTCTTGATCTCATTGATGTTGTTGTCGTTGCGATGAGCGCTCATGTAGCCGCCGATATCGTCCTTGCTCACCCAGTCCAGCGCCCGCTCCAGGAACTCCTGCCGGTTGGCGCTGCCCCTGACGTACGCGCTCCACATCTGGATGTTCGCGTTCTGGCTATTGCTGAACTCGGCCTTGGCCAGCGTCACGAACGGCCCCGAGTAAATGGCATTCAGGAGTTCTTGGGGGTTGAGCGGCACACCCGCGATGTTGATCGTCTCGAACCACTGCTTGATCTCGGTCTCGGTCCCCTCGCACTCGTAAATCAGCAATCCCGCGCGGAGAATCTTGGTTCGCTGGTCGGCGGGCAGGCTGTCGAAGTTCTTCGGATTGCCGTTATCCATGATCGCGAACTTGTTCGTAACGAACCGTCCGATACTGGTGATACGTTGCTGGCCGTCCAGCACCTCGAACTTGTCCTTCGCGACTTTGTTGAAATAGATTAGGCCGAGCGGATACCCCTTGAGTAGCGATTCGATAACCGCCTGTTCCTTCTTCCCGCCACCATCCGCATAGATGTAGTTGCGTTGGTACTCCGGCTGGATGGTTAGCTTCCCTCCCAACCCGAACAGCCCTTTGCCTTCCAGTTGGTTGTACACAAACCCGGCACAGATGTCGGCGACGGTGATGTCGGTTCTCAGCGTGGTCTTCATGTTGTCTTTCGTTTTGCGGGCCTGTTTCGGCGGCGGTGTCGGATGATGAGGCGAGCGTAAATTGGCCTATATTCCTTTCCAACTCGGACAACCCCTCGCCGATTAAGATCGCCAGAATTCGGTACGTCTGCCTCCGTATATTCCTTGGTTTTGACGCCGGAGTTATTGTCACGGTCGGTAATTCCCAAAATCTCGAACTGGTCGGGGTTGTACCTGTCAAGGAAAGTGATCGGGACGCCCATCGCGCCTTCGTGGTCGCAGGGGATCGCGTCGGTGAAAGGCACCTCGATGGCATCGTAGTTGTCGTACCGGTCGTACGCGGCCTTGCCCCTCAGCTCCTTGTGTTTGCTGAACCTCAAATTCCGCTCCGTAGTCATGCACTCCAAGTTCTGGTGGCGGCGCCCATGGTCCAGGTTTGTCCACCACCGAACGCCCTTGACGCGGATGTACTTGACGCCATTCTCGTCGACGCGCGAACCCGCTGCGTTGAGCGGATAGTGATCTGGAACGCGGAACTCGCGGTCCCCACTGTGGATGGTGACGCCCATCCATAGCTTGTCGGCCTTGATGAGCGGAAAGACCTCCTTGTAGGTAATCGCCTGGACGTTACCGATGATAAGGAACTTCTTCCCGTGTTCCATGAGCTGGCCAACGTACTCGCGGAATAGGGAGAAGGGCGGGTTGGTGGCGACGATGTCGGCCTCTTTCAGAAGCGCGACACACTCGGCGCTTCGGAAATCGCCACCGGGGTACTTGTCGTCTGCTTTCAAGGCTGTCCGGGCGGCCTTGTTGCGCTTGAGGAAGAGCTCGACGTCGGTCACATTCGCAGCGCCGTCGCCGTCCTCGTCTCTTACACGATCGAGGGTGACGGCGAGGGCCTTGGGCTTCTGGCGCTTGCCATTCCCGTCGTTATATTCCGGGAATAGTGTGAGCTGGCCGGCGATGGGGGATCCGTCGTAGCTGGTGGTGACGAGCTTTTTGAGGCCGAGTTTGTTGAAGTTGGCGGCGAAGTACTTGAAGAAGTTGCTCTCCAAGGGGTCGTCGCAGTTGCAGTAGACGACCTTGCCGCGGAAGGTGTCGGAGTCGAACTCCAGATAGGCCTCGACCTCTTTCTGAATGTCGACGTACTGGGTGTAGAACTCGTCCTGTTTGGCCGCTCTCGCGGCGCCGAGACCTCGGTTCTGCGACTTCCTTTGCATTCCTCGCGGTTCCCTTCGCTCTGGAGGATTCCAGAGACACCCTATTCAAGTTAATTACAGATCGTCATCAATTGACCGCACCATACGCGGACCCGCCTGAAATTTCAAGAAAACAGGCTGCGGCAACGCATTGACTTGTTTCTTGTGCCTTGAAAACGAATATGCAACATTCCGCATTAGTTTGCAATGTCGTGGAAAGACAGGGGGCGGCACATGAAGGCTGAGCCGTGGGTTTCGCTTGAGGAGATTGCAGAACACCTGAAGGTGAGTACGGACACGATTCACCGGTGGATACGGGCACGGCGGATCCCGGTGCAGCGCGTCGGGCGGCAGTGGCGGTTCAAGGTGACCGAAGTGGATGACTGGGTCCGGACCGGGAAGGCCGGGACCGGGCGGGATGTGAGGAACGGCAAGGCGTAGGTTTCCCTGTGGGATGCCCCTTTTGTATAGGTGAAGAAAGTTGCTGCACTGCCGGTGAAGTGGAGGTAATGACGAAACCCATGCAGGCGATGAAAGAAGATGTATCCTACGGGAGGCACCCATGACGTTTCGTGTCTTTGTCAGTTCCGTGCAGAAGGAGTTGGAGAACGAGCGGCTTGCCGTGGCTGAAACCGTTGCCATGGACCCATTCCTGCAGAGGAATGTCGAACCGGTCTTGTTTGAGCAACTGCCCGCATCCACTGCGCCAGCCGAATCCGCTTATCTTGACGCTCTGCATGGGTGCCATGCCTATATCGGAGTCCTCGGTTTTGAGTACGGGCGCCGTGGCGGGGACGGACTGTCAGCCGTGCATCGCGAGTACCGGGAAGCCAAGCGCATGGGATTGCCGGTCTTCATCTTTATCAAGGGAGAGAGCGCGCTTGATTCCCGCCGGGATGCGGAACTTGTGGCCCTTCTCGATGAAGTTCGGGACGAACGGCATGGGCATGTGTACAAGCGGTTCACCCACTATCAGAGCCTGAAGACTGAAGTGCGCCGCGCGTTGTTGTCGGAATTGGAGCGCGGCGGTGTACGGCCCAATTCCGAAGAGGAAAGCATCGCCGTGCAGACGCTCGCCCAGGCGTCCGATTTCGATAGTGTGCTGGTGGAGCGGCTTACGCTTGACGATCTTGATCCCGAGTTGATGGCACGGTTGGCCGGGAGCGCTACCGGGAGGGATGGATCGGCCCTGTCACCGAGCGAGGTGCAACAGACCTTATTGAACCGGGGGTTGGTGTGGCGCGATGATGATGCCGCGACCCTCCGGCCGTCGGCGGCCGGCGTTCTTCTATTGGGAAAGCGCCCGGACGAAGTGTATCCCCAAGCGCGAATCGCGGCCAATGCCTACGGCGGTGTGGAGAAAGGCGATCCCCTCGACCGGGACGATATCCGAGAGCCGTTGCCCCGCGCGGTTGAACGGGCCTTCCAGTTCCTGAAGCGAAACATGCGGCACACCACCCGAGTCGAGGGTTTCGCACGGCTGCAAATCGACGAGTACCCCTACGAGGCGCTTCGGGAGGCGGTTGTCAACGCGGTAGCCCATCGCGACTATGCCCTGACCGGTTCGTGTATACGGCTGGATAAGTATGTTGACCGAATCGAGGTCATGAGTCCGGGTTTGCCCCCGGCACCGATCACGCTGGAGAAGATCGAACGGTTGAACTACATGCCCTGCTCCCGTAATCCGAATGTGGCGCGGGGACTATCCTTCTTTGAGCGCATTGAGGAACAAGGCGATGGACTTCGCCGGATCGTCACATCCGCTCAGGGGATTGGCCTGCCAAGACCGGAATTCCGTTTCCGCGACGGTCACTTCCTGGTGATTTTCAAGGGGCCGGGCGACGACATCCTGAAACTCAAGAGCCAGGCGGCGCGGGCACTGGTTGAAATCCAGAACGACAGCCTGTCACACCTTAACGCGAGTCAACGACATATCTTGGGCATTCTGTTGCGGGAGAACGAGGTGAAGGTGCCAGCATTAGCCGCACAACTCTCCGTTTCAGAACAAGCGGTCCGAAAGGCATTGAAGGGCCTTGTCGAGGAGGGACTTGTTGTCAAGTCCGGTCAAGCTCGCGAAACATCCTACCGACTCAAAGCGACAGGGACATGAACTATCCGCAACTATCCGCAACCAATTCCGTGAGAATCCGCAACCGAACCGGTCGGAATCCGATACCGGTTGCGGGGGTACGCCATGGTTTAACGCGCGCGGTTATTCCCGTTGCATTTAGACGCCTTGATCGTTAAAGATTTCACACACACAGCGAACTGCCGCCAGTAAGCGAGGGGCCGCGTCGCCGGGGGGAGCGAGCAGCGTGCACGTCAGGTTATTGCGAGGTGTCGTTTTCACGTCCGTGGATTGAGCGCGTGGAATCGCGATGGCTGTACGCATCCACGGAAGGGAGAGAAAACGATGGCTGTTCGGTATGACCTGAATGAACATATTCAGCTTGTCGAGAGTGCGCCGCGCGCCGAGGGAATCCTCGACCAGCGCGAGATCACCATCCAATCCTTCCAGACAAGCCTACCGTTCGAGTTCGCCAAGTTGGATGCGGACTTGGGCGCGGCATGGCTTTCCCCCACCGTCCGTCTGGGTGTGTTCTCGCGTAGTTCTTCATCGCAGCAAAATGGTTGTTCCGCTGTTCTTGGTCTACAGGATCGTCTCACCGTGCGGGCCTACAATTACGAGAAACGGACGCCGTTATGGTACTCCTGGAAGGACGTGATCGTGGAGACGGCGGCCATACGGTACTACCGGGGCGCCGACGGATTACTGTGGTTCATCACCACGGGCGGCGGGCGGCGGATCACGGAAGAGAAGTTGGCGGAGTTCAACAGCGTGTTTCTGGGAATCCCGCCGACCGCCGTGACCAAACAGGTGTTCGATCTGGCCAAGTTGCGGGAGTTGTGTTTCAACCGCTTTGTGAGCCGTCTTTACATGGTGCGGTTCACGGACCCGTCCGGCAAGGCGTACCGCAGTATTGACCACGCCCTTTTCCAGAGCCGGGAATACATCGATCCCGAAGCCCCGTGCATGCAGGATGTGCGGGCCGACGAGCAGGTAAAGATCGAGTCCTTCGACTCCGACATCGAGGTGAGGTGTAGCGACCTCGATGCACCGGTGCGGGTGCGCTTCTTCATCAGGGGCCTTTCTGGCGCCTTGCGGTTACGGTTCCCGAGACTCGTGCTCAAGGGCGATACGCGGAAGCCCGACAAGCAGGCGGAAGCGTTCTATCGGATCGTCAATGCAACGCGGGATTCGATCCTTGACGCGAATTACTATCAGGAGAATCAGGAATCGTTGGAGGTCCTCCATGGGGCACCCGACCTTTTCCCCGAAACGGTGGACTTATCCCTGTATCGCAAGGTGTTGAACCGCCCGGATTGCAGGGAGAAGTTTTTCGCCGGGATCAATCTGAACGCGCCCAAGGCCGAATGGGGCCCGCATTTGCTGGCGCTCGACCAGTTGGTAGTGACGGATGCGGTGCGCACGCATGTGGAAGGGTTGCTTGGCGACCTGGCGACCAACAATCCCCTGATGGCGGCCAAGTTCATGGATGAGTGCCGGACGGACGCGAGATTGTCGCGTCTCGGGGTGGTTGCCGCCGCAGGCTTGTGCGCCAAGTTGCACGAGGTCCCCGCGGAGACGCGCGCCCAAATCGAGGGGGCCTTCCTCTTGTGGGCGGTGGCGCACGCAAAGGATGCCTGGGATGTGGACGCCGACACCGGGGATCTCGCCGTGTTGAAATGGCGGGGGCGGCTCGAAAGCATGGTCATCGGGTTGCGGAGTGCGGTCCTCTCGAATCTGATGGACCGGATTCATGCGAAGTTGGCGGGTACTGATGACGACGTTGGCCCATTATTGAAGAAGTTCAACTGGTGTGTGGCAACCGCCAAGACGTTGCCGGCCGATCATGCTGACTGTCCTGTATCATTGCGCTTGATCATCGAAGGCATGGTGCCTGCGTGTATTGGCGACGGCAACAAAG
>JBAWZH010000011.1:0-31779 GCA_037143135.1 bacterium | reverse complement strand
CGCCCAGCCCGCGCATGCAGTACCGCTCCAACTTGAGCGCCGCCATCTGCGCGTACCCCCAGGACTCCGGGTTCCAGCCGGTCGCCCGGTACAGATCGTCCCGCCACCGGGTGCCGCAAAGCGCGTCCGCCGCCGGGCCGCCGGCCTTGACGGCATACCACGCCATCGCCTTCTGCTCGGACGTCAACGCAAGGCTTGCCCAGAACGAGAGCGGTTCCCATCCGCCCACGGGTTCGGTGAAGATCCTCGCCATCAACGGATACTTCCCGGTGTCCAGATAGACGGCGTCGCCCGTCTCCATCCGATGGCCGTTGAGATAGAACACGCGGTGCCGCACCCCCTTGGTCAGAGCCGACATGCTCTCCAGGCGGTAGTAACCCGCGCGCCCGACCTCGACCACGCAATACAGGTAGCAACCCCGCAGCGACTTCCGTTTCGTCAAGACCGCCAGGTTCACGTTGCCGTTTACAATGTTCGTCTCCGCCATACTTTGGAACACGCAGTCGCCCGCCTTGGTTCCGACCTCCGGCCGCGCGCCTGCCACGCCGCCCGCCTCGCGCAGGGCGTCGTCGTTCAACCCCTCCGTGACCGGGCCGGCGTAGATCCAGGCGTCCAGCGGTTTCTCCAGCGACAGCGGCACGACCGGGACGCCGGCGCCCGGTTTGAGTTCAGACGGCGGTTTCAGCCGCGGAAATTCCTTCGGCGCAACCGGTGGCGTGTCCGGCGGATAGTCCATCGCGGTCATCGCCATCAGGCCCAGGCCCGACCGATACATGAGACTCCAGTTGCTTGTGTCCTGGGGATTGAACTGCGTGTTCTGCGCGCCCCAGTAGTAGAAGTCGAGTTTGTCGGCGAGGCTGTCCTGGATCCGTTGGCGGAACGACTCGTCGCACGCGTCGTAAATCAGATCGTACGCCATCAGGTGTTCGGCCACGGTGAAGGCCGCCGCATGCGCGATCCCGATGTGGAACCACTCGTGGTTGTCGAGGCTCTTGAGAATCTTCTCCTGCACGCCCGGCACGACGGCCTTGTCGCCCGTCACGGCATATACGAAGGCCTGGGCCAGGATGCCCTTGTCCGACTTCAGTTGCTGCAGCATGTCCTGGCCCCACGGCGTTTCGGCCTTGGCGCGCAAGGCCGGCAGGTCGGTCTTGCGGATCAGAAGCCGGGGGTGTTCGCCCGGTTGAGGCGGCTTGAACCCGGCGACTGCCTGCGCCGTCTCCACCGCGCCCGAGACGCTCCCGCCGCACCCGACGCCATGCACCACGCCGGTCCATGTGCCCTGGCATTGCCCGCCCGCTACCGCGAACCGCACCTTGTAACCGGCCTCCGCCTCGCCGCCGATCCAAGGATCCGCCTCCAAGTGAACCCGCAACGTCAGCGACTCGCCGTCGGGCCCGCTCCGGCTTGCCGTCACGAAACCCATGTGCGAGGAGTTCGCTCCCTTGACCGTGGCGCCGGAGAACACCGGCACCCAGTTTCCGTTCAGACGCCGGAGCCGCAGCGCCACGTCCTGGCGTTCGTCCGGTTTGTCGGCGAACCACGTCCCCTTCCTGATCGTCAGCATCGCGTCGCTGTTCGCCGGCAGGCTGGACTCGGCCGCCTCAAGGCCAGTCGCCAGCGCCGCCCCCCCGACCACGAAACCCACTATCGCCGCCGCCATCCGCTTCATATCCGTGCCTCCTTTTTCGGATCTGCCCAAGAACAGACTCATTCGGCCGTTCCAGACCACCATGGCCTTCATACAGTCTTCTCCATGGCGTTTTGCCTGAACCATCGGAGGCGGCGATCTTCCGTAATGCCTCGCCCACTGTCAACAACTGTCGGAACTGACGTGGGCAGGCCGCATGCTTGACATTCCGCGATCGTTCTGCAACGTTCACCCGTGAATTCCAGCGCATGCGGCGATCCCATCCGGTCTCGGCGGATCCACGCCTGTGGCGACGGCAACGCCTGAATGGTTCGCGCGGGTGGCGCGCGCGGGGCGCTGTTTGTTCGGTATGTTCGTGAAACGGTCGGGGGTAAAGTATGTTGTTGATATCCGCATGTTCCAAGTCTTGCGTTTCGATTTTCGTTCCCGTATTCCTGGCCACGGTGGCCACCACGCTTGCCGGCGTGCCGGAAGATTTCCGGTATCTGCTGAACAAGCGCGATGCGCTCGCCGCCGCACTCGGGAAACAACCCATACCGCAGGAACTCCTGTTGCGATTCGACGAGGGCGCCGACCGCGATGATGTGTGGGTGACGCTGCGGCGCGCGGACGGCGCGTGGCGCGAGGCGTATGCGGAGGTGCCGGGCTGGCTTCAGGCCACGATGAAGGACTGGCGCGCCTACTATCACGGCAATTATACCCACGGGTGCTGGCGGCCCAATCAGCATTACGCCGTCGACACCGCGGCGCTCACGCTCGACGACCGGCATCTTTCGGGCGCTATGGGTGTGGCGTACAAACTCGATTGGCCCTTTCTCTCCCGCAACCCGCCGGGCGAGTATGTCCAGTGGTGGGACAAGTTCATCCCCGGCGGGAACACCCTCCCGCGCCGGGTTGACTATACCGTTCGAGCCGACGTTCGAGCCGACAGTTGCCTGCTCGATCTTGTCCTGGATGGCGGCGTGTACTGGGACTCCACGTTTGTCACGAATTCCAAGACCCCGGCGGCCCCCCGCACCGTCGCGCGGCGCCCCATCTTTCTGCGACTGCAGGCGCCGGGTTCCCGGTTCGCCTCTGCCACGGTCAAGACCCCCAGTTGGGTGGGCGGGTTCCATGAGGCGGACACCACCGGGCTGAAGTTTGCCGACGGACATCTGACCGGCGCGCTGATCGTCTTCCTGCACCAGGACGGCTGGTCCCCCTGGGGCGGCGGGAAACATACGCAACACGAACCCATCGCCGTTCATTTCGAAGTGGACGCCAAACTGGAGCGCAACGAACTGACCGGCCGCTACACCGCCTCCTTTGGAGGCGAACTCAAGGGCAAGAGTTACAATCCGCGCGGCGATGATTCCGTGAACGTGACCTTGCCAGACACCCGCTACGATGGCGCGATCCGGGGCTGCGGCGGCAAACGTGTCGTGGGCCGTTATGCCGCCACGGGCGATTTCGGCGAGCAGGTCGGCGTTGTGGACGGCATGCTGCTGGACGACCGGCGACCCGTCCGCGAGCACATCGAGCAGACGGATGGCGAAATCACCGTCGAAAAGATCGGCGCGGTGCTCCACCAGATTCGAGCACTGCACCTGGCGTTGCAGCACGCCACGCTTTCGTTTGAGGAGGCGTGGTTGCAGACTGATCGCGCGGCGCCGGCAAGCGCTGGAATCGCGGAATATCTGGACCTCGCGCGGCGGATGATCGATGCCCTTCAACCGCCGGCCGCAACGCCGCCGGTCGCAAAGGCGGAGACTGCGGGAGAGAGTCCGAGTTTCGGCGCGCAACCGGCCCCCGTGGAGGGCGACTTCCAAAACGTGCTGCCGGCCGGCGCGGACGGCTGGCTTTTCCTGACCCGGTGGCGCGTGCTCGGGCCGTTCGAACAACGCTCCGGCCTGGAGCACGATACCGCGCTGGCGCCGGATCTGGTTGTTCTGCCGGATGCGGTTTACCGGCAGCCGCGGGATCGTTTCGGTCTGAACGTGGACTCCGTTTCGACCCAATGCTGGCAGACGGTGGTCTGCTCCGACATGCGTCTCGGCGCGCCGTGGGAACGGGCGGCCTTTTTCGTGCGATACGTCGGGCAGGTCTGGTACGGCGCGGCGTCGCTGCGCTCCGACCGGCCGCGCACGGTCTGGCTCAGTCTGGAGGCGAACGATTTCGCGAAACTCTGGGTGAACGACCGTCTCGTCTGGACCGACACCGAGCGCGCCTGGCGCTACCGTCCCTTCGGGCGCTCGTTCGTTCCGGTGGCGCTCGTTGCCGGCGATAACCGGATTCTCGCGCGCATCCATGGCGACCGGCAACTGAGCTGGCTGCGCCTGGCGCTGACCGCCCGGGAACCGGCCACGCCCGCCCCGGCGCCGGCGCAACCCGCTTCCGCGACCCCGCATTTCTTTCCGGACGCGCAACCGCCCCTGGCATGGAATATCGCGAAAGGGATCAACGTCGCCTGGCGCAACGCGGAACTCGGCGGCGCGACGCGGCCGACCGTCGTGGGCGACGCCGTTTTCGTGACCGGCGGCGCCGGCGCGCTTTTCTGCGTGGACGCGGCGACCGGCAAGACGCGCTGGTCGCGCGGCGGTCAAGACGAGTCGGCGTCGGCGGGCGGCCGGGGCGCGCCGCCGCCGTTCGGCGCGGCGGTGAGCGACGGCAAACGGATCGCGTTTCTCTCCGGCGGCTCTCTGGGATGCTACGATCCCGCCGGTTCGCAACTGTGGACAAATGCCACGCAGTTGACGCAGGCGCGGTTGCAGGTTTGTGGAACCCGGCTGATTGTGGAGGGGCAGGCCGCGGGCGGCGAGAGGCCTCGCGGCGCGGGACCCACCGTGCGCGCGCTGGCGTTCGACGCGGCGACCGGCCGGGAAGCGTGGCGCCGCGACCTGCCGGGCGCGCAGAACCGCGACGGGTTGACGCTGACGGCAGGAAACGGGACGTTTTACCTGAGCGGCACCGGCGCGTTGCTCGACCCCGCGACCGGCGAGTTGTTGCCGGCGCTGGATGGCGAGATGGAACTGACCGGCAAGGATGGCGCCCCGGTGCGCGATGTGACGGCGGAACCCTACCGCATCTACGCGGGTGCGGGCATGCTGTACCTCACTTCGGAGGCGCGCCATCTCGCGATGCGGTTGTGGACGCGGGACGGCAAACTTGGCTGGGCGCAGGCATGGGAGAGCAACTACGGCAGCAGCGGGTTCGGCAACGTCCCGGCGCCGGGGATGGCCACGGACCGATACCTGTTTACCTGGCACTCCTCGCTGGCTCATACGCCGCACAGTCCGGACCCGCGCGCGGAGGTGAACGTGCAGGACGCGCGCGACGGGCGTTGGATCGCCCGCCGTAAACCGGTCATGGACGACCTCTACAGTTACGGTGCGTTGAATCTCTCCATGCCGGTTGTCGCGGGCAACTACCTGTTTCTACTGGGAGGCCGTTCGGACAACTCCCGGAACCGCATGGCGGTGGTCAGCGCCGACGACCGGCTCCGACTCGTCGCGCGGCAGGACGTCGAGCCAGGAACGACGAAACCGCCCGTGTTTGCCGGCGATCGCATGTTCCTGCGCTCGCCGCAGTCACTGCTCTGCGTCGCCGCGACGACGCCGGAGGGCCGGCAATACCAGAAGGAGGAGTTGGCTCGGACGATGTTGCGCGAGATCGGCCGCGAACCGCGGCCCGCCATCCCGCTCGAAATCGCGGGACTGGACCGTGTGGACGCCATCCCCCCAGGACCGCCGGGCAAACTCCTGAACGAACGTCCGACGGAGTTCTGGATCGGTGCGGGGCCTTTTCCGGCCGGGATCCTGGGCGACGCGGCGGCGTTGGCGGCTTTGCGCCCCGTGACAGGCGCGGTTTTTTTCAGCAAATCCTTCGCGCCGTTGAGCCGGGAGTTTGCGTACAACGAACCGCCGGCCTATATTCGCACGAGCGAACTGCAGGGAACGGGCGACATCACGCCGCGTTTCAACTCGCGGGTGAATCCGCAATGCGTCAGCGGGCCGACGGGCGCCGGACTGCTCTACACGGTGCTGGATAATGTCCGCGACCGGGTTGTGCTTCCCGTCCTTGCCCGCAAGGGGATCGCGCAGTGGCTCGGCGGCCAGGCGCTGGAACCCGGCGTGCCGCTCCACCTGGCGCCGGGACTCTACCCCTACCTGGTCCGTGTCGATCCGGAGTTCTACCAGCCGGAGGAACAGGAGATCCTGCCGCCGGTGAACGTAACCAACGCTCTCGCCAAAGGCGCGCTGCGCGACGTGGGCTGGCCCAAGAACTGGCAGGTGTTGGGGCCGGTGCCGCCGCGCGCCACACCCCTGACGGCGCGGCAGTTGTGCGAGATGCCGGAAACCGTCGTTGTGGACGGATGGACCTACCCGCTCTTCTCCTTCCCGGTTGCGGGGTTCAACGTGAACCTGGGGTGTCTCGTCAACACTCCTTTCGGCGAAGCCCCCGATTATTCGGCCAGTTTCGTCAGAGCCGGACAGCCGATCACCGCCTACGCGTTTGCGTCGGTCGAATGCCCGGCCGACGGATACCTCTACATGACCGCGTCTTGCGAGTCGGCGATGCGCTGGTATGTGGACGGCGTGTCCGTGTACGACCGGTTCCAGGCAGGCAACGGCGCCGATCCGAACGACCTGAACGCTCATCCCTTTGCCGTGCGCGTGACCCGCGGCCGTCATTGGGTGGTCGTCCAGGTCCGTCCGGGCGCCGCCGGCTGGTCCTTCTGCAGCGCAGGTGGGTTCAGCGAAAAACGCGGCGATCAACTGGCCGAGTTTAGAGTCGAATCGAAGATGAAGATCCTGCCGCCCGATTTCCGGCTGCAACCCTGTTTTCAGGAAATTCCGCATCCGCCCACGCTGCGCGAACTGTGGCTCGACCGCGTTCGCGACAATGCCGGCCGGTTGGACGCTGTGGGACGCGATTTGCCAGACACCCGGGAAAGCCGGCAGGCTGCGGCAATGCTGGAGCGGCTGAAACCTTCAGGGGAGACCGGGGACAGACATACTGTTAAGTGGAAGGGTTCCATTACCATCCCATAGAAATCTTAATTTTAATCTTAATTGTAATCCATTACCCCGGAGAGGATTACGAAAGGAAATTTCAGCAATCACAATCTTGCAAATAATTTAAACAATAAAATAGACGGCCCATTCGTTTTAACTCGGATGAGGCATTTTACTGAATCGAAATAACTTACAGGAGGACAAGACGATGCGGATGACGGTGATGTTCGGGTTCTGTGTACTGATCGGATTGTTGTTTGTTGCGGGTGAATTTGGAATGACCTGTCGGGCTGCGGAAGGGGCGGGGATGGCGGATCGCACGGTCGTCCAGGAGAAAGAGCGCCAGGCGCAAGCGGCGGCCGCGCCGTTCAACGTGGATGCGGCCTGGGCCACCTTGAAGAGTCGATTTACGGCTGGTGGCGCGACCATGTGGGCGATTCTTCTGGCCTCGACGATTGGAATGGCTTCGTTGTTGGAACGGGTGGTTCGGTTGACACGCAAGGCGTTTGTTCCCGCAGGTTTGGCGGCGAAGGCGGATGAACTGTGGCACCAGAGAAAGTACGACGAGATTGAGGCTTTGGCCGCACAACACCGTCATAGTACGTTGGCCAAGATCATTCGTTTTGTGGTTCGCCGTCGTGACGCGGATATCCATGTCATCAACGAGGCCATTGGCGACATTGCCGGTCGTGATTTCACGACCCACCAGATGTTCGCCTATCCGATGGTTGCCGTGGCGACGATCTGTCCGCTTTTCGGGCTGATGGGAACGGTGTTGGGGATTATCGATACCTTCGAGATGGTGGCCATTGCGGGGGCGATGGGGGATCCGAGCATCATGGCGGCGGGCATTTCCAAGGCGCTGGTCTGCACGGCCTTTGGTTTGGTGGTGGCGATTCCGACGCTGTTTATCTACCATCTGGTCAAACTGCGCACCCAGTATCTCAATCGATTGCTGGAGGAAGAAGCGAGTTTTCTGGTTGAGAGTTGGCTGATTAAGACCGGGGAGTCGCGGCCGTGAGATCCAGTTCATCGGAGTTTCAGGACGAGGATGTCCAGCATCAGACACCGCTTCCGGTCGTCCCGCTGATTGACTGTTTCGTGTTGATCCTGGTCTTTTTTCTCACCTGCGCCAGTGTCACCAAGCCGCACAAGGAGGTGGGAATCATCCTGCCCAACTCGGCGGCTGCGGCCAAAGCGGTGGCCAAACACACGGCGTTGATCATCGAGATAGCATCGGACGGCACGATGCTTTACGACCAGGAGCCGATTACGCCCCAGTTGCTGCAGAAGAAATTGCGGGAGGCCGCGGCGGAGAACAAGGATCGGCGGATCCGGATCGACGGCGACCGCCGCGTGGCCTTGCAGCATGTGGTCCATCTGCTCGACATCTGCCAGTTTGAAGGCCTGAACAATGTGGGGATTCGCACGCGCGATTAGGGAAACGTCATGGCTGAACCGTCTTTCAATCCCGTTGTCAACAGTCCCCCGTCAGCGGCCAAAATGGGCCCGCGCAGCGGTTGGGGCCCTTTCTGGTGGGCGGTGTCGATCAGCATGCATGGCATTTTGGTGGCATGCATCGTCTATTTCACGCCGGTTCGACAATGGTTTTTTGCGCGACCGAACCCGGAGGATGCCCTGAAAAGCATGCAGGGGATGCGCCTGGGGAGTGTGGTGGCCAATCTCTTCGACGTGCACGTGAAGCGGATCAAGGAGAAGGTCAAGGAGCAGGAGGAACTGCTGGCCAAGATGATGACCCTGCGGGACAAAGGCTGGAAACGATATCAGGGGGATCTGAAGTTTTACAACTCCACAAAGGGGCCTGCCGCAAAGGCGAACGAGCTTTCCGACAAGGTCGACGCCAGTTTGGGCGTGTTGGGGGCGTCCACCAATATTTCCCTGGACGGCAAGAGCGTTCAGGAACTGTACGCGACAGCACAGACGATCGAGAAGGCGACCTACGAGGCGTATCGGCAGATCCGGGCGGTCGAACTGGCGCGGCTCCAGAATCTGCCGCTGATGGAGGCCTCGGAGAACACCAGCGTGGCCGTGCCGCCCCACGAAGCGATGGATTGTTCCGTTTGCGATCCCGCGTTGCTGGCCGGAATCGCCAATCCGAAGGACGAGCGGTTGGAACAGCTCCGGCAGCAGTTGACCCGAGTGCGTTGCGAGATCGAGGGGATGGTGGCCGCCGGGTATCGCATGCTGGACTATGTCAAAGGCCTGATCCCGGACGATGTCGGATCGACGGTGACCGCCTACAACGTGGGACCGAGCGGCGCGCAGGAGGAAGGGCGGACCGGACAAGAGTCCCGGAGTCGGGCCGACGCCGCGCTGGGATACACCGGGCTGGAACCCGGCGGCTTTACACATGACTGGGGTTTGGGTGTCGGTCCGGTGACGCATAAGTACCGGACGTTCGGCAAGGAAAAGAGTCTGACCCTTGGCAACAAGTTACCGATCGCGGCCCGCAAGGTGATGGAGGACGCTGTCGAGGCCGAATGGATATTCGTCGACACCTGGCACATCATCGGCCCATTCGCCAATCCCAACCGCAAGGGAATTGACCAGAAGTACCCGCCGGAAGTGCAGGGCGGCAACGGTGTGGATCTCGACGCCGTGTACCTGGGCAAACCCAAGGACGACGGAAAGCCCCGTCATTTGCGGTGGCTTTTCCGGCAGTCGCAGGAAGTTTGCGTGGGCCCGCACTTCCCGGAAGACGAAGCGGTGTATTACGCCTACAGCGAGGTCTATTCCGAGAAGGATCAAGATCTGTGGTGCCTCTTCGGCAGCGACGACTGGGGCCGCTGTTGGATCAACGGAGAGGTCGTTTACACGAGCGGCAAGACGCCGCATCCCTGGATCCCGGACCGGGGGATCAAACAGGTTCGTTTTCGCAAGGGCGCCAATTCCGTGCTCTTCAAGTTCGAAAACGCCTGGGGGCGCACCGGCTTCTCGTTATGTATCAACCTCAAGGAACCATAACGTGAAACGGATCGTTGCCATCACCATCGCCGTTGGTCTCGGCCTGTCGGCACTGTGGTTCTTCGTCTTGCGTCCGGCGCCCGCAACGCGTGGGGAAAAAACCGTCGAGGAACTGATACGCGGCGTCCAGAACGCGGCCAGCGAAAAACGACTCGCGGCCATTCAGGCTTTGGGCCGGATGCGCAGCGAAGACGCCGTGGACGAATTGCTGCGCATCCTGCCCGATTCGCGTCCCGAGATCCGCATGGCCCTGATCGCGACCCTGGCCCAGATCGCCAGTCCGAAGGCGGCGGTGCCGATGGAAATCTTGCTGCAGGAGGACGAATGGCAGGTGCGCAAGGCGACGGTCGAAGTCCTTGGCGAGATTCGCGCGCCGGTTTCCGTCCCGGTTTTGGGGGCGGCCCTGCTGGACCCGCACCCATCCGTTTCCATGGCCGCTGCCGCGGCCCTGAGCGGAATGGGCGAGCCGGCCCTGGATGCGCTGCGCGCCGCGGTGGAGGGGCCGGACGCGGTTCGGCGCAGAGCGGAACTCGCGGCCGCGAGAAAAGCGCTTGCGGACGCGGCGAACCGACCCGCCCCGTCTCCCCCTCCCGCGACGCCATCCAAGGGCCGGCAGAAGCCGGACGAGAAGGGGGCGAGCCCGCGGAAACCGGAAGCGAAAGGGGTTGACGATGCGCTGGCGCGGCGGTGCGAGGAGTTGCAGACCCGGTATTATCAGGTCGGTCAGTCCGTGGCCTATGCGCTGGGACGCATGAACGCTCCCGGAACCGTGCCGCTGCTTCGCCAGATGCTCTCTGATTCCGCGCCGCTTGTGCGGCTGGCCGCCGCCGAGGCGCTATGTCTGAAGCCGGATCCGGAAGCCGCCGAAGCGCTGGTTCCCCTCCTCGACGATCCGGACCAGGGCGTGCGGTTTGGAATCGTGAAGGCCCTTCCCAATTTGGGAGACGCCGCTGTGCCACTTTTTATGAAACTGGCATCCGGAAAGCAGACCAACATTCGTTATGGCGCGGTGAAGTTCCTCTCGAAGACGAAGGATCCGAGACGATTGCCGGTCCTTTTTGCCGCGCAAGGCGACCCCGAGACGTGTGTCCGGGATGCGGCTCGGGCGGCGCTCGTTCGGGAGCCGAAGGAGCAACTGGTGGCGTTGGCCGCAGAGAACCTTCGCGATCCCGCGTCGCCCACGCGTCGCCAAGCGCTCGAGTTGCTGGCGGAAACCAGCGATCCCCGTGCGGCGGATGCCCTGGCTGCGGTTTTGCGAGACGCGGATGCTGCGGTGTCCTCCAAGGCAGCTGAACTGCTGGGAGCGCGAGGCGACCGGAGGGGGGCGGAATCGATCGCGCGGATGCTCGCCGATTCGAACCTGGCGGTTCGCTTTTCCGCCGCGGAACGGCTGGCCCAGTGGAAGGATGCGCGGGGAGCCGACGTGCTGCTGGAGATCGTTCGCGGGGGATTCGACGACACGAACCGCGCCGACGCGGTTCACACGAAAAAGAAATCCGGCGAAGTCGACACGAAACAAGTGGCGGAGGCCATGCGGCTGCTCGGCCAGTTGGGCGACAAGCGGGTCGCCGATTTTGCGGTTCTCGGCGTCCAGAAAGAGATGCCGGGGTTGTTTCACGCGTCGGCCGAGGCGCTGGGAACCCTGAAGGATCCGCGGGCCTTCGACCTGCTGGCGCCGTTGGTGCTGCGTCCGGGGCTTGTGGGGCGGGATCACATTGTGATTGCCCTGGGTTATCTGGGCGATCCTCGAGCGGTCGATCTCCTCGTGCAACTGGTGGGGCGTTTGGAGGGAGTGATCGCCTACCGTCTCCATTCTTCGGTCAAGGTTGTTGGCGACTACAATCCGGCTGCGAGGAGTCAGGATCGTTTCGATAATTCTTTGGGCGTCCCCATTGCGGACGCCTTGGCGCACCTGGGGGGCGACCAAGCCGTGAAAACCATCGTCGCAATCGTGGAATCGACCCCTTCTCACAAGGTGGCGTGGTTGGATTCGTTATGCAAGATCATGGGCGAGATGGGCGATCCGCGGTTCGTCAAGCCGCTGGCCAAACTGTTGCTTCACGATTGTCCCGAGCCGCCGGTCGCGGCCATGCTGGCGTTGAAGAAGATGGGGCCGAAGGCGGCTCCGGCCCTGATCGCGGAACTTCAAGAACCTGGCGCCGCGCGGCACTCCGCCGTTTCCACGGCGCTGGCGGATCTGGGCGCGCCCGCGGCCGATCCGCTGCTGGCCGCGCTACAGGACCGGGAGCCGGCGGTTCGCCACGGCGCGGCCTGGGCATTGGGGCAGATGGGCGAGCCGCGCGCCGTCGAGCCGCTGCTGGGAATGCTCTCCGACACGAACGACGATGCGCGCGCGTCGGCCGCCTGGGCTTTGGGCCAACTCAAAACCCCGCGCGCGTTCGACCCCCTGATTCAACTCGCCGGCTCGACGCAGGCGATGTTTCGCGCGGCGGCGGCGGAAGCGCTGGGCCTGTTGGGAGACCGCCGCGCCGCGCCGTCCCTGGAGGCGCTGGCCCAGGACAAGGATCCTCGAGTGGTCCGGGCGGCGCGAAAGGCCCTGCAAGCGGTGGCCGCTCCCGGGGAAAAAGCGGCCGTTCACCCGGATACGAATGCAACAGTCCTGCCGTCAACGGAGCACTAATCGATGATCCATCCGCGCTTTCGTTTCCTGCTTGCATCCCTGATCCTGCCGATCGTGGGCATTGCGATTGTCATCGTGTTCGCGTCGCGGCGAACACCCGCCGGCGAAGGGCGGCCGACGAAGACGCCCGAACCTGCGGTGGTCGGCGCCCTGACGAAGCAACCGGCGGGTGGAGAACAACTTCCGCCCGAGGTGATGCGCAAACTGAGCGACCTGAAAACCCGGGCGGACACGGTGCGGCTGCTGGGCGAACAGAAAGATCGCCGGGCCGTTTCGCATCTCCGCTCGTATTGTTCCGATCCGGACACCACCGTTCGCCTCAACAGCATCTGGGCGCTGGGCGAGATCGGCAACATGCGATCCGCCGTGGAAATTTTCATGCGGACGGCAGACCCCGAACCCGAAGTCCGCCTGGCTGTCGCGGTCGCGTTGTCCAAACTGGCAGCCGAGACGGATCCCTCCGATGTGGTTGTCGGCGGACAGATGGAGGTGGTGGTTGGCGGACTGACGGAGTCGCTGAAGAGCGAAGATTTGCAGACCCGGCTGGAGGCGGCCAAAGGGTTGGCTAAGTGCAAGAACGATCCGGGCATCAAGGCCCTGGTGGACTTTCTCGGCCACGCCGATCCCGCCGTGCGCAAAGAGGCCGAGGACGGTCTGCGAGTGGTGGGCGAATCCATGATCCCCACGCTCATCAAGGCATTGGAACATCCCGGCGCCGACGAGACCACGTTGCGCAATGTCAGACTTCTGGCTCTTTTCAAACGCCAGGAATCGGTGCCCACCCTGCTGGGGGTGCTACGGGCGGTTTGTGCGAAACCGCAGCGAGTCGGCGCGAAACCCCAGACGCCGCCGCCGGTGCGCCAGGTGTGCGTGGATGCGCTGATTTCGATCGGCCCGGAGATCGTTCCCTCTTTGGACGAACAGGTGGTCAAGGATCGCTGCTCTTTGGGATTGAAAGAGGCCGTCGCGGACGCGCTGAAGGGGTTCGGTTCGGCGGCTGTGGCGCCGATCGCGCAACGGATCATTACCCGGCAGATCTTCCCGGAGGAACTGGAATTGAAACTCTGGATCGACACGCTGGGCGAGATCGGCGATCCGGCGGCGGCCCCCGCCCTCAGTTCCGCGCTGACCAAACCCGTCGGCGATCCGACGATCTACCGGCGGGCCGTGGAGGAAGCGGTTCGAAAAATCGAAACGAAAACGGGGAAAAAACTGGTTCTTCCGCCGGCGTCCCGTGAGGAGGATGTAAAATGAACTTCCGTTCGTTGATTCGAGTTGTTGTCCTGGCAGTCGGCGCGGTTTGGCTCGCGCCCGCCCAGGGGCAGGATGCGAAACCGCCCGCAGGAGAATGGGAACTGCTCCTGAATTGCGCCGTCCCCGGCAGGACGAATCAGACCCCCTACAGCAACAATCTGATCCTCGACCTGGAGACGAAGGACGGGCGCTGGGAACGCGTCTGGGGATACTGTCTCGGCTATAGCGGCAACGCCAGTTACGGAAGAGTGCTGGAAAGCGAAACGAGCGGAGAAACGTTCCGTTTGAAACTCGCCATCCGCATCGGCGGCGACGCATGGAATCCCAATGCGCGCGCGACGTACGCGGTTGACATGCGCCGTGGGTCGGATGGCGGGTATGTCGGAACCTACACCGGTGCGTACGATGATCGTCCCGTGTCCGGCGTGGCGACCGCGACGTTGAAACCGCCGCGCCCGCCCATTCCCTCCGATTTTGTCCCGGTTCAACCCGGCGAACGCCCGCGCATGCTCTTTCGCAAGAGAGATCTGCCGGAATTGCGCAAGAAGTTCAACACCCCGCTTGGGAAGCAATTCGAGGCCGTATCGAGGGCTTCGAGCGATCCGATCGCCCTGGGTGTGCTCTACCAACTCACCGGCCATAAAGACTACGCGATGGACGCCATCCCCTTCGTGCGGGAGACGATGCTCAAACAGGATCCAGGACACTTGGGGCTGGGGCAGATCTGGGGGCCCAGGATGACGGAAGTCTCCATGACCTACGATCTCTGCTACGACGCCTGGCCGGAACATTTCCGGAAGACGGTGGACGGATATCTGATGTGGATGGTCAACCGCTGTCTGCGCTTCATGAACACGCTGGGCAGCGCCCCCAACTGCCACCCGTGCAGCAACTTCAGCGGACCGATCCGCGGCGGCGGAGCGCTCGGATCCCTGGCAATCTGGGGCGAAAAAGGACCCGAACCTCAGCCGCCGCACGATTCGGGGACCGAGGCGATCGCGATTCCGCCCCTCCCGGAGTTCGAGCCGGTCAAAGGGGTGCCCATTTACATCTTTCGGCAGGACAACCGCCCGCCGAAATGGCAACAGGGCGCCCCGCTGATCCAGCGGCCGACCGACTGGGTCTGGGCCGGGCCTTTACCCTTCGTCGCCGAGGGGGATGTTTTGGCCCCTGTCGGCGGCTATGCCAAGGCCAGGCCCGCGCCCGGCATGAAGGTGGAGGTCCGCCGGACGTCTTCCGCCGCGGGCACCAACGAGATCCACACGCTTCTCTTCCACCGGCCGGATGAAACGCCTGCCGTCGAGGAGGAAGTGGCGGCGGATCGCCTGACTCCAGAAGAAAAGAAAGACCAGACGATCAGGGGTTACTACGACGACGGACTCCAGCCCGTCAAGACAAGCCTCCTGTTCTGCTATCTCCGTGTCCCGAAGGATCAAGTGTTGCGGTTCAACAAGGATACCGGTTCCACCCGGGTCTGGCTGAACGGAGTCGAGATTTTCGGGGATCACTTTCTCCGGGTGCGGGACGGCGTTTATCCGTTGCTGATCCAGCACAACTACAGCGCGCCTTTTGAGGGGTTTTCCGCCGAGTTTGTGCCTGTCGCGGAGGAGGAGATGCAGAGCGCGATGGCCGAGCGGCGCGTTAAGTACATGAAAGCGTTCGAGGATTATCAGGACGACCTGACGGTCTGGAAGACCTCGGGAGGGCTGGATCCGAAACGCGAGTATCTGTTCGGACTGGGCCGCGAGGAGATGAACGTGGTTTACCGGGTGATGATGGGCAACGGCGGCTTCCAGACCGAGGGCGAGGGATACACCTATCACAGCGCGGACTGTCCGCTTAAGTACGCGGTGGCCTACCGGAAGATGTTCGGACGCGACGTCACGCCCTATCCGAGAGTCACCCTCTTTCCCCCCCGCTACGTGGCGCAGGCCATCTTTCCCGGCGATCAGACGGCCATGGGAGGCAAGCCCATCGCGTTGTCCATCAATGTCACCGGCGCCGCCGTCCCCATCGGTTGGTTGTGCATGGGGTTTCCGATCATTCCTGATCATTTGAAACCCGGCGTGCTTTGGGCCTGGAACCGGGTTACCAATGTCAACGCGGCCAAGATCGCCACGGGGGAAGGCTTTACGGGATCGACCTTGTTTGAGCAATTCATGGCCTCTCCCGCCTACACCTTTCTCCATTATCCGTTGGATCTTCAGCCGAAACACCCCGGCGAGTGTTTCGAGAACACCTGGGCAGCGGACACGAAAGGGCTGTACATCTTCCGCAATGGTTGGAAGGGGGGCGAGGATATTGTTCTGCAGACCTACCTGAAAACCCAGATCAACAAGGGCAACTCCCAACCGAACGCCGGGACGTTTAACCTGTACGGCCTTGGCCGAACCTGGGTGACGGCCGGGCAGGGGAAACGGAGCACACGCTGGGAACAGAACGTTGTCATGCTTCCGGAAGATGAGGAACGCATGTATGGGGGCGAGACCGGCGTCCGTACGTATTACCGCGCCGAAAAAGACGGTTCCGGCGCCGTCTCGGTGAACCTGGACTTTCTCTATTCCGGCGGCAAACCGGTCATGGCCGATGGCAAACCGGTCCTCCGGAAAGACGGGACGACGCAACGGGTGCCGCTCAACGACTACAACGGCATCCAGTTTCCAGACCGTGTCGATCCGGACGGCATCAAGGGCATGCGTGCCTTTGGCGTGGACTACAGCGGCAAGTGCGGGTCTCCGATGTTGCTGGTGGTGGTGGACAAGATCGTCGGCGGCGGCCGACGTTCGTGGCTTTGGCACATGGCCGACGGCGCATTGAAGCTCGAACGGAACGCCTTCACGATTACCCAAGATGATGCCAACCTCAAGGCCACCTTTGTCTGTCCCGCCGAGGTTCTGTTGGAGGAACCCGGCTCAAACACCTACACGGTCAAGAAAACGAAAACAGTCGAGGTTTACGGGCACAAAAAAGAGCAGGTCACGATTACGACAAACACGGTCGAGGCCATCGTGGCCAAGGGACCGGATCATTTCTTCACGGTCGTGACCCTCCAGCGCGGCGCGGCGCCGGCGGTGCGCGTCGAAGGCCAGGGCCTGGATGCCAAAGTGACCGTCGGATCCCGCAAGGTGTCGTTCGACGGCCAGAAGGTCGTGTTCGGCGAATAGCATGTTGAACACCGATGCAGATTTCCCTCAGTCGTGTTTTTGATCGCGTTCGGAACGCTGGATGGATCAGTCTGCCGATGTTCCTGTTGTCCGACATTCTCGCGTTTTCTTCTCCTGACATCCCGCCGGAAGCGTCAATTCGGTTTGTTTCCTGGCCGGGGCAACCGTCGTGTCTCGTTGTCCGCGGCGTTGAAGTCGGCGGGGGCGTGTGGGAACTCGGCGAATCCTCCCGGCAGGTCGTCACCGGACTGGTGCATGACGCCGTGCTGGGGCCCGGCGCGAAACTCCGGGTACTGGAGGGGCCGGGAACGGTCATGCCCGACGGTTCGATTTGGCAGGCCGGTGCGACCGAGTACACGCAGGCGGATGGCCGGGTCAGACCCGTGCCGGGTGGTGGTTCTCCGGATTTGATTCCGTTGGCCGCCGATCCGTTTGGTAATTGGTGGACGGTGCGCGGGAAAGGGGAAGGGGGTGCGGCCGTTGTGGCGGTGCTGCCTTATGGGAACCGGACGAACTGGGTGGCGGGTGTCGGGTGTCCTGTCCGCCCTGAGGCGACGCAGGTTCTGGTGGTCGCCGACGACGTTGGCGGCGTCTGGGTCAGTGACAGGGTGGCGCTGTGGCGATGCGATCCGCGTCAGGTCGAGGCAGGCTGGAATCGCGTGGATAAATACCTGCCTCGTGCCGGGATCAGCGCCTTGGGTGTGGCGGCCGACGGGGCGGCGCTGATTGGCTTTTCCTCGGGAGAAGTCGGTGTGTGCGATAGCGACACCGGGGGGAAGACCGTTTATCGGCGGGTGATGAGAGGGGAGGGGGATATCGTACGGGCGGTGTATGCCGATGATGACGGCAACACTTGGATGGTGCGCGGGACGGCACTGGAGCGTGTGCCACGGTCAGTCGGCGCGTGGCAGCGTGGGTGGCGCGCGGCAGGGCGCTTGCCGTGCGGGAATCATGATTTGACGGCTGCGGTTGTGGACGGCGTTTGTTATGTGGCGGGTGGGTTGGCGTTGTCGTGTGGTTATCCCGCGAAACCACGGATCCTCGACACGGTGCTGGCCTACGATGCCGCGCGGTGTCTGTGGGTCGAACGGGCGCGTCTGGCGTCCGGCCGCGCCGGCGCCGGATTGGCGGCCTTCAATGGGAACGTATGGATTGTCAATGGTCACGCGGCGACGGCGAGAGGAACCATGGCGACCCGTGCGGTGGATATTTTTGATCCGGTCAAGGGTACTCTGACGCCGGGGCCCGCCACGCGCCACGCCCGTTCCATGGCGGTCGCCGCAGTGCTGGCTGGGCGGCTGTATGTGATCACGTGCGGTGTTCATGGCAGAGAGGTACGTGCGGAGATGGAGAGTTTGGGTCCGGGTGAGACGGTTTGGCGTGATGAAGGGGTGGCGCCGTGCGACGTGGAGGCGGCGGTTGGGTGTGAGTACAGGGGCCGATTGTATCTCCAGGTTGAGTCGGCTGGACTGATGTCATACGATCCGGCGACCCGCGTCTGGCGTACGGATCATGCCGTTTCACCCGATAACAGATACCGGTCGGCGCAGGTCGCGGTCTACAAGAACCGCCTCTGGTTTGTGGGGGGGCGCGGCACGCCGACAGAGACCGGCAGTTTCAGTTACGATGGCGTGACCGATGTCTGGCGGGCCGAGGCGCCTGCACCACGTCCATGCGCCTGGGGCGCGGCGTCGTCGGTCGGCGGGCGCCTGTTGATTACCGGAGGCGCGATAGGGCGGTGTTGTTCGGATCAAACGTATACGATGAGGAGTGAAGTTCAATGACATTTCTGTCTAGCCTGTGGTCTGAGGGTCACGATCTCGTGGGGTAGGGCGGTTTATAACCTGGTCACCAAGTTGCACTTGAGTACGCGAAAACTGGAGACAGGGATCTTCCAGAGTTCGTTTTGGATAGATGAATTTGCCCAGGCTCCCCCATCCGACCCCAGATTTTGGAAGTAGGTTTTGAAAGAAGAGCTATTGTCTGAAACAATCATCCCGTACTTTTGCATGGCGCGCGCGACAACCTTGGCGTCGCGGGAAAGCTCCAAGGCATCAAGATCCAGGTTCGGATCAAGTTGCAGGCGGGCACCCTCGGGAATATAGGCTGTCCCAATGCCCCATCCATCCGATCTGCAAGCCGGGATACAGACCTGTTCCTTTTGTCCGTTCGCCAGGCGTGATCGGTTTACAGGCGTGGCGCAAAGGATGGCGTGTGTGATTTCGCCAGCCGCAATTTCCTCAGGGCGGATAATACCCCCGATCCAGGGCATTCCGGCTCCGTTGGATCCCCGTGCCCACCAATAGGAGCCCGAGAATGGGGTATGGCAACCAACTCCGTCCAGATCCCAGATGCTGATTGTGCTGGCGACGTAATTGCCGTTGGTGTCCGTACCGAACCGGGAAAACTCCCAACTCTTTCGTGCAACGGGATCCACCAACACCATGTGTCCGTCTTGTTCGGGATCGGGCCAGATACCCGCCGGCATGGGGATATTCTCGATAATGCCATCAGCGTTCGGATCCACATCGGGGCTCCTGGGGCCTTTGCTCGAATAAACGTTCACTCTTCGGGCTTGCGTGGAGTCAATCACGTGAACAGGCGTAGTCCATTTCACAAAGTCGGCGCCAAAGTAAGGTGCTGCGGCGCAGAGGTTGGAGATCATGAGGGTTGAGTCGGGATCGATTTCCGGGGATGCAGGAATGGGTGTGTTCCAGGGGGAGGAGGTTGAAAAAGGTTTGAAATTGGCTGGTAGCGACATTCCCTGGTATGCATTGGCGAGAATCGCGGCGCTGTTTTGGCCGCGGGTCACGAGGTAGATGCGGGTACGGACGGATGTGATACGGGGTCGCGCGGAACTGCCCTTATCAGTCCATTCCAGAACACTGCCACCATTAACCGGGATGTCAGCCTGGGCAAGAGTCCACCCGTTGGTGCTGTTGAATGAACCTGTCGAGGCCACATCCTGGTAATAGACGCAGACCGTTGAGTTGTCCGGCATTCCCGCTGTTCCCATGATTACTGTAGCGGTTTGGCCATCCTGGCTAAAACGGAGTCGCGCAATATCGGGCACTCCTGACGAGGCGGGGAAGGGATTGGGATACGGTCGCGACACTTTCCATGTTATGCCGGCGCCAGATTGGTTGTCGTACCAGAGCGACTCGCCGATTTTCATATAGCCGTCAACGGATGTGTTTTTGGCGTCATACCATGTGCCGACGGGAATGATGCGCCTGTCGGACTTCCGGGCGGTGGGGGCGGAAATGCGGCCACGGATATCATAGGGGTAGCCAAGAATGTTCAGGCATGGATAGGCGGTGATGGAGATGGAATCTGCAAGCATGATTTCACCCGCCACAAAAACCGATTGTGTTACCGAATGCTGGTTTTTGATCCAGAACCCTTCGCCTGGCGATATGGAGGCCGGGGAAAGCATCACTCCGGACGTTGTTGACTCAACCCACGATTCATCAAGTGCGGGATTCCCTGTCCCTCCAAGCCTGTAAATGATTCTATATCGCTGTGAGTTCGGATCCCACTTAAGGATTTGGTCGGCAGTGGCGGCGTTGGTGTCCGAAGTAAGTTGCCCGGAGAGGATCGATTGAATGGAGGGATCGGGAAGAACGAAAGGAATCGAACATAATACCAGTTTGTTAGGCGGAACAGCGACTCTGATGAATCCGACAGGCTTCGACACAATATTGGCGGGCAAACCAGACGCACTCGTGATCGTTCCCGACAGGGGAATAACCAGTGAGAAACATCCTGTAATGACGGCCAGCAGTTTGTGGCGCCCGTTTCGCCCGCTATTGCGAAAGATGATCATGATCGTTCTCCTGGCCGTCTTGTTTTTATGAGACTTCCGCCTTCCGGGTGGCCTTAAACCAGAGGTAGCACGATTCATGCCGACGAGGCGGGCATCACGGTGCAATCTCGATTCTATCCATATATTCCTCTATATTTCGTCATTATCTTTCTTATTGAGGCGCATCCCAATTTGGACGAAATTCTCAATTATGATTACGTTTGCAGTTCCCGTGCGTATGTCGTGAAATTAATTATTGATGAAGTGTTGTAAATATGTATGATCCTGAATCAGTGAAGTGTTTTCGGGAGGTGTTGCTGTAGTCGGTCGTTGCTATCATATTTAAGGGAAAGAGATTGCCATGCTGTCTTCAGAACTGAGTCGGATCATCAGTGCGAATCAGGCCTCGCTATCATCCCTTGAAGGGGATTTGCTTGGCACGGCTTGCGGAAAACCGGTCAAGACAATACTGGTGACCAGTTGCCGCCCCAAGGAAGGCAAAACCACGTCTGCGGCAACCATGGCCCACACCCTGGCTACGGTTGTCGGCAAGAAAGTTCTTTTGGTTGACGCCCATTTGTCGGCGCCGGTCATTCATGATTTATTCGGGCTTAAGAAATCCCCGGGATTGACGGATTTTCTCCTCTACCGGGCCGGCGAAAAAGAAACCATCCAGTCAACGGAAATTGATCGGCTCAAGATCATGACGTGCGGAGGCGCTTCTGAAGATTCGGCGGAAATTTTCCACGCGGATGGATTCCCGGCGAAGTTGGCTTTCCTTGGTGCCCAGTATGACTACGTGCTTTTTGATACGGGGTCAGTGCTGGCCTCTTCCGATGTTGCCTTGATGGCGAGGCATTTCGACGGGGTTGTTTTTGTCGCGGAATGCGAAAAAACAAAATGGGAAATATTAGATCTCGCAAAAGAAAAGATCACGAATGTGAACGGGAAGATTCTGGGCGTGATTCTAAACAAAAGGCAATACTACATACCGGCGGGACTTTATGGAAAAATCTAAACCAACCGCAGTCCGGGTGTACGGACTGGTGCGAGTCGGCGCTGTTTGCCTGTTGGCAGGCGCTTGGATCCTGATAACGTCTGGATGCGGGTCGTCGGCAAAAGGATTGGACGGCCCAATTCCGATGTCTCGGGAGGGTGTTGTTCTAATTCCTCCGGTGACTGTCGCCCCGGTAACTGTCGCCCCGGTGGCGGTTGCCAAGCCGCCTGTCAGGGAAAAAAAATCCTCCAAGTACGAGGGAGAAGAAATCGAGATGGATCGCGTCACCTTGGCTGAAGAAGCAGGGCGGGAGGGATCCTTTGATTTCTTCGCGGCCTATAAGGTTGTCCCAGGAGATGTGTTGGACGTTTTGTATCATGTCAGTCCGCAGGTTGATATGCAGAGCGGATTCAAGTTGGCCGCTGACCAGCAGGTTTCCGTCAAGTTTGTGAATTTGCCCGAGTTGAACGAGGCCCAGATTGTGCGGCCTGACGGACGGATAACATTGCCCTACATAGGGGATGTTGTCGTGAACGGCATGACGGTTGAGGACTTGACGAAAGAATTGAAATCTCGCTACTCGAAGACTCTTAAGTCCCCGGAACTCTATGTTACGGTTCCAGATTTTCGAGCCAACCTGCGGGAATTCAAGGCTGATTTGCATACGGCACCACGCGGTTTGAGTCGATTGGTGACGGTACGCCCGGATGGGTTTGTTACGTTTGCCATGTTGGGGGATGTCTTTGCGGCAGGAAAAACAATTCCTGAAATTAATACAATGATCAACAAGCGGTATCAACAGGTGATGTCCGGGCTCTCTGCCGACCTGTTCCTTGAAACACACGCCGGATCAAGGGTCTATGTCATGGGTCAGGTCACGACCCCGGGTGCATACAACATTCTAAAGCCGACCACGGTGCAGGAGGCCTTGACCATGGCCGGAAGCCCGCTATATTCGGCCAAATTGAGCGACGTGGTTGTGGTGCGCAAGCGGGGCGAAAAGATGGTTGCCACGAAGGTGGATGTCTATCGGCCTCTGGCCATGAAGAAGAACAGCCAGTTCTTCTATCTGCAACCGGATGACATCGTCTATGTTCCGAAGCGCACCATTACCCGCTTGTCTGACTTCTCCAAGGATATTGCCGGTATTGTCCTGTTCCGGGGATGGGGCGTTTCGTTTGACTATAGTTTGAACCCCGACAGAACACGCACGAAGGGAACTCAGACCATCAACTCTGACGGTACCCTCAATTCGACCACCTTCACGTACTAGAAACAACCACTATAACTGCGAGGACTCATGCACTCCGAAGACTGGAAAAAAGAACTCTGTGAGATGGTCTTTGCGCAAAGCCGTCTCATTGTCTGGACAACGGTTGTCGTGATTGCCATGGCGATCCTGATTGCCACGTTCTGGCCGCCTACTTATGCGGCATCAGGATCGGTTCTGATTCGCACAGCAAAGCCTCAAAACAGCCCGGGAACCCTTGAGCAAACCGATTTGCGGAACTTTCCCGTTTCCAAGGAAGACCTAGCCTCGGAATTGGAAATCCTGTCCTCCCCGGATCTCATCCAGCAGACCGTGCTGGCAATGCGGGGCAAAGTTCGGGATCGCTCCGTCAAAACGGATAAGGTGATCATGGATGAAGTCGCCAGGATCAAGAATGGATTGAAAACTGAGGTCATACTGGCTTCGCATGTGATCCGTGTTACCCTCATGGATCGCGATGCTCATCGCGCCGAAACCACGCTTGATGCCCTGCTTGAGCAATACATGATCTATCGGGTCAAGGTTTTCAATCCCTCGGATCAGCAATTGTTCTTCTCCAACCAGGCCAGTTTGTACAAGGCGCGACTGGAGAAGATAGAAGATCAATTGTCGGCTAAAGCCAAGGAAGCGTCCATCGCCCTCGTGGATCGCGAAATGGCGAACAACGTGGATATGAAAAAAGACCGTATGGCCCAAATTAGCGTCTTGCGGGATGAGTATCTGCAGAAAGAAAAATCTGTGGCTTCCTTTAAACAGGCCGTCGAACAAGGGGATGTGCAGTTTTTCTCGTTCCTCGAGAACAGGTCGATTAATGACCTCGGCGCTCAATTGATGGTGTCTTCTGTGGAGCGCAGTAAGATCCTGCGGGAGTTTCAGCCGGGTAGCGAAAAAGTGAAGGCGATTGATGAACAGATTGCGCAATTATACAAGTCTCTACGGTTCGAGGCGGCGCGCCTGCTGGATTTACGGGTGGCTGAGTTGCAGGCGCTGAATAACCGGATCAATCAATTGGAAACCACCGTTAAGACAATCGGCGAACGAAATATCGATCTCCAGCGCCAGTCCACGGAGATTCAGCGTATCTCCCGCGAGGCGGCTTTGATGCAATACTCGTATGAGACATTTTCGAAGCGGGCGGAAGAAGCCCAGATCAATGACACCATTGCCAATTCGCGGCTTTCTGGCGATATCAGCATTTTAAGTCATGCCGCGTTCTCCGCTGTGTGCGTGTTCCCGAAGGTCTTGTGGGTTCTTTTTCTGGGATTGATTGCCGGCCTGGTGACCGGGTGCAGCATAGGGTTGTTGGCCGAGTTCTTTGATCACACATTCAAGCGACCCAGTGATGTCATCCGGTATGCCGGACTTCCGGTAGTGTGTTCGATAAAGCTCGTCAAGTAAGGCAGGATCCCTGCCTGTAATAGAATACCAGGGCGTGGTCGCTATCCGGGCAGATTGCAGGCAAGTCAACCTTGGATAAACCATGATTAAGGACATTTTCAGGGCGACAGTCAGGGGTGGATATTTACGTACTGCACATGTCTTCAACCGGGCGGTCAATATCGTTCTCGCCTCGTTCTTGCTCATTCTCTGCGCACCGCTGTGTATTCTGATCAGTCTCCTCATTTTGTTGCGCGATGGCCGTCCGGTGTTTTATCAGGGCATACGTTTGGGGCTTCACAAAAAACCGTTTGTCATGTTCAAATTCCGCACCTTGACGCCCAACGCAGAACAAATCATCGGTGCGCAACTTCTCGCCGCAAAGAGTAAGTTGATCACACCGCTCGGGAAATTTCTCCGGGATACACGCCTCGACGAATTGCCGCAGTTATATAACATATTAAGGGGGGATATTGATTTTATAGGCCCCCGTCCTGAAAGACCTGAAATCTATACACATATTTGCTCGCATATTCGTGACTATGATCGACGTTTTCAGGTCAATCCCGGTTTAATTGGCTATGCACAACTGTTTACGCCGCATAATACCCCTAAACGCATTCGCACCTTGATCGACAATAAACTCGTCCGCCGGAAACAGCTCCTTTTTGGGGATATCTATGCCATTTTGTTTACCGGTATTATTGTGCTGAAGACGACTTTCTTTAAGGTTGTCAAGGGGTTTTATCGTCATTTTCTCACGACAGGGGTGTTCCGGAGGTATACGGAAAAGAGAGAACTGGAACGTGTGCAGCAGCGGGGCGCCCGAGTGTATTGCTGGCAGGGAGATTCTTCGCCTTCCCCATCGGCGGAATGGGAACTGGTGGATATCAATGAAGAGGCCTTATTAATGCGTTCTTCCCGTCCGATGGCCACACCCTTCCCGCGCTTTTTCAAGTTGGAGATAGATCTCGGTTCCCGGAAAGGCCGTATTCGTCGCAAGCGGTGCCGGTGTGAAGGGGAATTGTACCGGGAAATCAAGGAGGAGGGTGGCTTCCAGTATGTTGTCCGGCACAAGCCTGTTTCGCCTTTGAACTATTATATCGTCCATCAGTATTTTCTCCGGGAGAGCATCGCCTGAGCATTCTCATGAGCAAACCCCTCTTTTCTGTCATTCTTCCGGCTTTCAATGAACAGGCTCATATCGCTTCTTGCCTGGATGCTATCCGCGCAAACGTATTGGATCCGGCCTCCGCTGAAATTCTGGTAATCGACAATGGATCGACTGATCAAACGGCGACGGTCGTGCGCTCCCGTGGGGTTAGGGTGATCGAGAACACCTCGGGGCACAGGATGAATATCTCGGATCTGCGCAACATTGGGGCACGAGAATCCACAGGTGACATTCTGGTGTTTTTGGATGCGGATATGCTTGTCCCCGTCGACTGGCTTGAGAAAGCCAGGCTGTATTTCGGGAAGGGGTTCAAGGGGGCCTTGGGGTTTACATCGAGGGCTCCCGACACAGCCGGATGGGTCGGACGAATATGGGGTCAGCGCCTGTTTCTGAAACGCAATCGATTGATGGATGTGGACTTCCTGCCAGGTCGAAATATTTTCGTGAATCGTGTTGTATTCGAAGCGGTTGGTGGATTTGATCCAGATTTTCTTACGGGCGAGGACAAGGACTTTACGTTTCGAGTGCGGAAGGCCGGGTATCGAGTCGTATCGGCGCCGGAGGTGTGTCTCATCCATCTTGGGTTTGAAAAGAATCTGATCGAACTGATGCGAAAGGAGTTCTGGCGTCAGTCGTGTACCCTTCAATTGGCAAAAAAAAACGGGTATTCACTTCGGACTCTCCGCCACTCGGTGTTGAGCGCATGGCATGTGGTTTGCCCGGCAACCGCACTCGTGCTGGTTCTCGGTTGGTTCGCATCTCCAGCCTGGTGGGTCGCCATCCTGCTCTGGCTACTGCCGGCAGTGGTAATCGGCGGGGCTGATGCCAGATTGGTAAGAACCATTGATGCATTTCCCCTGATTGTGCTAACTTGGCTGAGATGGACGGCGGCGGGCATGGCGCTGGCAAGTCAAATTCTTCGCATTCTTGTATGCAGGAGGATCGTACATGAGACAACTTGAGGCTTTCAAAAATGAGCTCGCCGCCAAACCGTTGCTTTGGCTTGTGGCTTTGATCCTCGCTGTAGCCGCAGTTATTCCACTTGCCACACCCTATCCCGTGGCGGCGGTGGCGCCTGGCTTGGTGCTGGTTATCCTGCTCATATCCGGTCGTTTTGCCCAATTCGGATTCTTTGTCCTCGTCTTCATGATTCCACTCGACGCCTTCACCGAGTTTTCTGCTGTCTATCCGACACTGTCGATTTCCAAGTTTCTTGGCATCTGGATTGTCATGGTGGCCTTGACGACGATATTAACCCGAAAAAAATGGCCTGACACTTTGCGCTCGAACCTGTGGCCGGCTCTTCTCGCCATGGTGATTGTTTCTTTTCTTTCTTTTCTTTATTCTGACCATTATTTGACGGTGCTCGATAACTTGAGAAAGTTGTTTGTTGCAATACTGTTTTTTGGTTTGACTCTCATTTTTGTGGATTCAGAGAAGGCTTTTAAAACCCTATTGCCGAAGGTGCTTGTATTCAGCGCCGCCTTTGGAGCCGTGCTTTCCCTGCTTGGGCATCTATTCGGGATTTCCTGGTTGGTTATGAATGTGGATCCGGATCCAACGGTGGTCAATCGTGCCACGGGAGCCGCTTCGGATCCCAACATGTTCTCCATGATGATTCTATTCAGTATCCCGCTGGGGGTGCATCTGTTGTTTTCCGCCGCGACGCTGAGAAGACGGCTGTTCTGGGGTATGCTCTTTCTGATGGAGATGGCGACCCTCATTCTTACGTATTCCCGCAGCGCCGCCATGGTTTTGTGCCTTCTGCTGCTTCTCCTGGGCATGCGTTACCGGCGTCATCTCAAGCCACGATATACCGGCCTCGTGGCGGCCGGCTTTATGGCCGGTGTGATTCTTGTGGCCGTGATGGTGCCGTCTTCCTATTGGGAACGTCACAAACAGGCGCTGAGCCATGATGACACTTCAGTCCAGAGACGACTCTCCTATCTGGCCGTTGGGCGTGACGAATTTTTACGCTGTCCTTTCCTGGGTTCCGGACTTGGTACATTTGAAATCGCCTACGCCAACTCAAAGTATGCGTTTACCGATCCCTATGATCTCTGGGGCGAGACCGCGCGCCGCGCCGCCCATAACGTGTATGTCGAGATCCTGGTGGGGACCGGCTTGTTGGGATTGGCCGTTTTTTTACTGATCATCGGGTTGGCATGGCGCAACTTCCGGAAGGCCGCCGCCTGGAGCCGCGCCGGCGGGAACGAGGAGTTGGCTTCCGTGATTCTGGCGTATCAGTTTGCGTTCATGGCGATATTGCTTCACTTGCTGAGCCTGAGCAGTTTCAATCACAAGTACCTCTGGATGTCTCTGGCTCTTTCTCAAGCGGCGTTGACCGTTGCGCAACGCGTGCCCAAAGCTCAGTCTCATGAATACACTTTACCTGTTGAGTAGCGCGGTCTTTACGATTTGCGTTGCCGGGATCGTGTGCACTTTCGTGATGTATCCGCTGCTTTTGTCTATTACTCGCCTATGGCGCGGGCAGCGCCCACCCGTTAAGGCGACCCTGCCGTTCTCGGTCAGTCTTGTAACCATTGTGAGAGGATCAGCTGAATCGGCTCGCAGGAAAGCAGAAAACGGGCTGGATGTTGAAGTTGATTCCCCAAACTTTGAATTCATCATGTTCTGGGATGGTGCGGCGGACGTTGAAAGTATCCGGTCTATCATGCCTGGAGACCCGCGTCTCTCGATTCTGGCATCATCCACTCATGAGGGTAAAAATGCCGCCATCAACCGTGCTGTTGAACACAGTTCCGGAGAGATCCTGGTGTTTTCCGATGCGGACGCGCTACTCGACCGGGAGGCCATCCGCCTCCTCCTTCAATCCTTGGCCGATCCCACGGTCGGCGGCGTGTGCGGACATTTGGTGGTTCGGAAAGATGCGGGGGTATTAAGCCGCCCTCAACACACCTACTGGCAGTTCGACCAAATACTGAAAACAATGGAGAGCGAGATCGGAAGCATCACCTCCAATACGGGGGTGTTGTTTGCAGTTCGCAGGGAGCTTTTCCGGCCTATCCCCCTGGTGGTTACCGATGATCTCTTCTCCTGCCTGAATGTTGTGCAGCAACACAAACGGTTTGTCTATGAACCCGCCGCGCTGGCTTTCATGGCGGCTTCTTCCAAGACGCCGGAACACGAACTCCGGCGGCGTCGGCGTATCGTGTGCCGGAGTTTGAGCGGTATTTGGTTGTCAAGGGAGATGTTAAATCCTTTCCGCTTTGGTTTGTTTTCCGTCGGCTTATTTCTTAACAAGGTGCTGAAGCGGTTCCTACCAGTCGTCTTGATGTTGCTCCTTTTGTCCTCCGCCGCTATGGCCGTCAGGTCATCCGCCATGCAGGTGATATTGCTGATCCAGTTAGCTTTTTATGCCTCCATCGTCCCATTGCGGAAGCTTGCGGAACATCTTCATTGGCGGTTCATCCCCCGGCGTCTCATATTTCTGGCCTTCTATTTTTGTATCGGCATGGTTGGGACATGGTTAGGTCTGATGGATTTCCTGAAGGGGAGACAGGTCGCCAAATGGGAGACAACGGAGTCGGCTGACTTGGGAAAGGACGGAAACCTGTGACCTGCTCCCCTCTGAATCAGGGTTTTCCGTCTCTCATCAGTCAGACTTTCCGAGGCGTATTAAAACGGGCCAAACGCATCGTGATGGCCGCGTTTTGGATGGAGCGCTTTGTTGTTCTGAAGGCGACTTTACCCTCTCCTGTGGCGCCAGCGGTTGGCGCGTCCGGAGTCGTGGTTCGGGCGATTACAGCGGCTGACAAGCCAGCGGTGGCCGCCATTCCCCAGGCGTCGGCCGTTGCCGAGTTCACCGAGCGGCTCTCAACCGCCAGTGGCGTAGTGGTCATAGACGAGGACGGCCCTGCCGGTTACGCTTGGTATACGAATGCCGCACGTAACAGGGAGGGGGATGCGAACTTCCATTTTTCTGTCTTCCCGGTTGCCGGTACGCTGTATATTTTTGATGTTCTCGTATCACCCGCAAAGTGGGGGCGCGGTTACGGTCGGTTGTTGCTGGCGTCCTTGCTGGCGCAGGCTGGACGGGAGGGATGGCGCAACGTCTTCCTCTTTACTGGATCGAATAATAGTCGAATGCGCCATCTCTGTCGCACCTTGGGATTTAACGAAACGGGAGAGCTGAAATATTGCCGGGTGCTGGGTCGGGACTGGAGTGATGTGAGCGCGCTACGGACTGCGGGCGGGGCGGGGGATCCGGAATGCCCGCCGGAACTACATTGATGAGATCTCGCCGACCACGTTATTTCCGCACCACGATTTCACATTTCAAGACCCGGAAGCGGTTCAGGGGAATATTGTGCATGTCCATGAAAGTGCCGATTTGATTCCATCTCCCCCCATCAGCGCCGACATTCTGGAAATACAGCGAACAGGTGGAGGCATTGTCAACATTGAACATGCCGTAGACCTGCAATGCTCTCGCGATCACGAGTGTGCCGGGTGATAACTTAAGCGTCTGAAGATCCAATGCGGGGTCGAGTTGCAATCTCGCACCTTCAGGGATGTATTGGGCGCCAATTCCCTCGCCGTCGGTTCGCTGGGCTGGGGGACTGCAAAGTTCTTCCTTGGTGTCGGGAGACACGGACCTCCTGTTGACCGGGCACCCGAAGGCCAGGGCATGCCGGATGACGCCCGCCTGGACCTCCTCCGTCCGAATCAGCCCTCCCAGCAAAGGCGTCCCCGATCCACGGGCCCCGCATGTCCACCAGTTCGATCCGGCAAACGGTTCGCGATACCCGGGGCCGTCCAATTCCCAGATATCGATCCGACTGGCCGTTACGACGGTACTGGAAAGCCGTACAAAACGGGCGTAATCCCAACACATTCGTTTTGAGATATCCACTAATACCATATGACCATCTTCAGAAGGGTCGGGCCACACGTCAACCGGGATCGGAAGATTTTCTGCAATGTTATGGCCATCGGGATCAACCCGTGGATTCAAACAACTCGAAGTGGTTCTAACGTTCAAGCGGGGCGAGCGAGCGGAGTCGATGGTGAAAACTGGAACTGTCCATTTCCTGATGTTGGCACTCAATGACATGGCGTTTGAACTCAACATCACAATCATTTTTTCAGAATCCGGATCGACAAGAGCATTCGTCGGGACAGGTGTATTCCAGGGGGATGTTTTGGAAAAGGGGCGAAACTGTGACGAAAAAACCGCCGACTCGGCCATTTTCGAAAGGGTCTCGGCCGACGCAACTGTGCCGGTCACGCCAGCTCCCAAGAGGCTTGCCACTACGGTAATGCCGTATAATCCTGTCAGGTTCATCGCCATTGCGAACTCCAGGAAAGGGATTCTCACCACCTTCAACAATCGTTCATTCTACCAAAATCAACGGGAGAAGTGCACTCGTTTTACTGACGGCCGGATTCAGCTCGCGATCCCACCTGTACCATGCCCAAACGGGAACATGGATCAAGGCGTACAGGGGGATCTATCGACTGGCGCAATTTCCCATTTCATCGGAAGGCCAATATGTCATATGGACTCTGTGGTCTTGTAACCGCCAGGGGATCCCTCAAGGTGTGTTTTCTCATCAGACCGCGCTTAGCATTCACGAACTTTCCGATGTTATGCCGGCGCGACTCCACATGATCGTTCCCCCGGCTTTCCGGCGCAACGCCGCACGGCCGAAAATTCTCTGCCTGCACAAGGCTGAACTAGCCAAGGGCGATATCGTTCAACTTCAGGGGTTCCAGGTTGTTCGCGCACTACGTGCCATCGCATCCTTGACGACCCTTGATACCTCATCCTCCGCCGGTGGGGCGAACTCGAAATAAGCCAGGATCGGTTGATCCGGGAAATACTCCCTCAGCAATGGCGTGTCGAACTGCTCCTGGAATAACCCGCACTGCCGTAGGGTAGGTATCCGGAGAAGGCCCACAGGCCGGATCCCGCACAATTGGAATACCGACCCCTGATGATCAGCTTGATACGGCTGCCATTTGGGCAGGTGCTCGAGTTGACATTAAAGGTCACGCTTTCCCTCTTGCTGATCGGTATGACCCTTTACGGGATATTCACCGTCATCATGTTACTCATCGGCATGGTAACCGCCCAGGGCCGTTAATCCAGAATTCACCATCCGGATACCCCACGGCGCAGACTTCAACGGGATCCCGGCGCAGTGGCAGCCTGTAGCCCGACCGGAGGCCGATCCATACGGGAAGGCACCGCCCTGGCGAGGCGGGATTCCTGAAGGCATTCAGAAGAGGGCGGAAGGGCAGGTTTTTTTTCAGGTTTTCTTATGATGCTGTTTTGGGGTGGTTATAATCCCCCAAAGAGCCTGAAAGGGTACGCGTAACACGGAAACGGTAGAATAAGCAAAACTTGCATTTTACTTAATTATTTCGGGGTTTCCACACTCTTTCGAGTGGTAGAAGTGCAGGGACTCGAACCCTGGACCCGCTGATTAAGAGTCAGCTGC
>JBAWZH010000010.1:0-36339 GCA_037143135.1 bacterium | reverse complement strand
TGATTGCCTCAAGGAATCCCGAGACGGCGGACGAGGCGCGGGCAATTGGGAAGACGTTGAGGGGATTGAGGTTGGAGGGGTTGGGTTAAGAGGGAAGAAGGAGAAAAATATATGGCTAAGAATGAACGAATCGCTTCAACAGAGCCGATTGCCGTTTTCCAGGGCAAACAGGTTCGGCGAATCAACCCTGAGAATGAATGGTGGTTCTCGGTCGTCGATGTGGTGGCGGCGCTGACTGATAGTCCAGATGCTGGAGCGTACTGGAGAAAGCTCAAACAACGCCTAAATGAGGAGGGAAGTGAAGTCGTGACGTTTTGTCACGGGTTGAAATTGCCTGCTCCAGACGGCAAACTACGGGAGACGGACTGCGCCAATACCGAAGGACTCTTCCGCATCATTCAGTCCATCCCATCACCAAAGGCCGAGCCGTTCAAACGCTGGCTCGCGAAGGTGGGTTTTGAACGTATCCAGGAGATCGAAAACCCGGAATTGGCCACTAAACGGACGCGAGTCCTCTATAAGTTGAAGGGCTACAGCGACGATTGGATCGAAAAGCGGATGCGGGGCATTGCCATCCGCGAGGAACTGACGGATGAATGGCAAAAACGTGGTGCCGCAGAGGAAAAAGATTACGAGATCCTGACGGCGGAAATATCCAAGGCCGCCTTTGGCGTGACACCGACGGAATACAAGGAGATCAAAGGGCTCAAGCGCGAAAACCTGCGTGATCACATGGATGATTTTGAGTTGATCTTCACCATGTTGGGGGAGCGGTCGACAACGGAAATCCACCGCGAGGAAGATTCTCGCGGTGTGCCCAAACTCAAGGCGGATGCCCGCGCCGGTGGACGTATCGCCGGCGATGCTCGCAAGGCGCTGGAGAAACGGCTGAAACGTCCCATTGTCTCCAGTCAGAATTATCTGCGGCAAAAAGAAGTGGAGAAGAGATTGACCACCTTCGCGACAGGATAAGCCTGTGAACGAAGGAAAGGAAGGGAAACTTACTAGAAATCGTTCGTAATGACCTCGTGGGAGGCGTGAGCCAGCCCACCCGAACAAAGCAAGTCCAAGCAGTCGAGGAGCCAGTCTTGCCCGTGTAGAGCAATCGAATCGGGAAGCGTAGGCGGCAAGTTGACAGCCAAGGGAATGAGCCCCGAAAGAATCATGTACCGCTGGCTCGCCATGTGAGTGGATCGGCGAGCGGAACGGCCCCGACGAAGATGGACAGTCTGGGACGCGACGGCGGGGTCCACGGCCTTGGCGAAACAACAGGAGGTCATACAGGAACCTGTGAGAGCCCTGCGGCTCCCCATCAAGAATACCGGGACAGAGTTCAACCGGACACCAAGCACTCGGCCGCTGACGACGGGTCGTCAGACAGCGGAGCCTCGAAAAGAGGGACACAAAGCCAACGATCCGGGATGGGGTAGGCGAGTGAATAAGGAAACGAAATCACACCGACGGCGGCAGGGCAGTCTTAGCCTGTTCATAGTACCATAGAGGGCGGCGAACCGTTATCCGACGGGAGCCGACAGAGGGAAGGGACGGGTCAACAAAGGGAAGCGTTGGAGAGAGACATGGCGGATACAAGGGAATCCGGAAATGTGTACACGAAACAACAACGCATAGCGGAACTGGCGGGGCGGACTCCGAGGTTCCGGATGGTGTCGTTGAATCAGTACCTTGATCAGGAATGGTTGGAAGAGGCCTACAAACGGACGCGCAAGGACGGAGCAACAGGAGTGGATGGCGTGACGGGGGCAGAGTATGCCGCCGAAGGGCTGGACAGCAAGTTGGCCGACCTGAAGGAACGCGCGAAAGCAGGGACGTACCGGGCGCCGCCGGTACGCCGGACGTACATACCAAAAGGTGACGGGCGGATGAGACCGCTGGGGATACCGGGTTTTGAAGACAAGGTACTTCAGAGAGGGATCGTGATGCTGCTGGAGCCGGTGTACGAGGCAGAGTTCCTAGACTGTTCGTATGGCTATCGACCGGGACGATCGGCACACATGGCCTTGGAAACGATCTGGAAACAGACGATGAACATGGGCGGGTGCTGGCTGATTGACGCTGACATCAAGGGGTTCTTTGACACCGTGGCGCATTCGGAATTGAAGACGATGCTGAACCAGCGGATAGGCGATGGGGTCATCCGTCGCTTGGTATCGAAATGGTTACATGCGGGGGTGTGGGAGATGGGAGAGGTGAGTTATCCTGAAAAGGGGACGCCGCAAGGCGGGGTCATCTCGCCGTTGTTGAGCAACATCTATCTGCATGAAGTGCTGGATAAGTGGTTCGAGGAGCAAATCAAGCCGCTGTTGGAGGGACAAGCCTTTATGGCACGCTTTGCCGATGATTTTGTCATGGGGTTCAAAAGCAAGCGGGACGCCGAACGCGTTCTGGCGGTGCTGGCGAAACGTCTGGCAAAATACGGGCTGGAACTACATGCGGGGAAGACCCGAATGGTTGACTTTCATCCATCCGGCAAGGATGGAGAAGGAGGATCGTTCGACTTTCTCGGGTTTACCCACACGTGGCGGAAGTCACGCAAGGGTGCGCCATATGTGGGCAGGACAACATCGAAAAGCCGGTTCACGCGGGCAATGGGCAAGTTAAAGACATACTTGATAAAGACTCGAAATCAGCCGCTGGAAGAACAGAGGGACGGCCTCAGTCGGCGGTTGCAAGGCCACTATAACTATTATGGGATGAGAGGGAACGCAAAAGCCCTTGGCCGGTTCTTGCATGAAGCGCATACGCAGTGGTGGAAGAGTCTTCGACGACGGAGCGGGCATCATGCGGAGGAATGGTCTTGGGAACGGTTCAACCGAATGCTGGCGCATCAACCACTGCCGAGACCAAGGATAATGACCAACAATGCTTAAGCAAAACCCAAAAGTTGAAGAACCGTATGCGGGAGATCCGCTCGTACGGGTCTGTGAGGGGGACAGGATGAAAGTCCTGTCTCTACTCGGAGATGTATTCCGAGGACGACTTGCTTCCAATCTCTGCGCTACAGCACTTGCTGTTCTGCGAACGGCAGTGTGCTCTGATTCATATTGAGCATGTCTGGGAGGAAAACCGGTTGACGGTGGAAGGCAAGAACATGCATGAGCGGGTGCATGAACAAACGTCTGATAGTCGGCCGGGTATTCGCATTGCACGGGGTCTTCGTCTGCGTTCCCTCCAACATGGCCTCGTGGGAATGGCTGATGTTGTTGAGTTTCATTTGAAATCTGAAATCTCAATTCTCAAATCCCCCGGCCTGCCCTTCCCTGTGGAATATAAGCGCGGCAAACCCAAGGCGGATCACTGTGACGAAGTGCAACTTTGCGCTCAAGCCCTGTGCCTGGAGGAAATGCTGGGTGTTCCCATCCCCGGAGGCGCCTTATTCTACGGCGCCACCCACCGTCGGCAGGATGTGGACTTTGATGAACCATTGCGCGCACTGACCATCCAGGCCGCCCGGCGTCTTCATGTCTTGATCGAGACCGGCATAACCCCGCCTGCCGAATTTGGCCCGAAATGCGATCATTGTTCTCTCTTGAATGTGTGTATGCCGAAATATGCGGCTAACGAAAAGTCAGTTGCCCGATATTTGTCCATCGCAATCAATCTGAAATCTGAAATATGAGATTTCAAATAGGAAGGGAATAAACTGTGAGATACAAGAATTTTGAGGATGTCCCTGTCTGGCAGGCAGGCATTGAATTGACAGCCAATGTATTCAAACTTACGGATGACAAGGATTTTCGTTTTAAGGGGGACATCGCCAATCAAATTCAACGCGCGGCCCTGTCGGTGCCCAATAATATCGCAGAGGGCTTCGAGCGCGGTACCACCCCGGAATTAATCACGTTCCTCTACTACGCCAAAGGCTCCGCCGGTGAAGTGCGATCAATATGCCATGTCATCGACCGTCTGCCGTATTTCTTTCATCTGAAATCCCAAATCGCAGATCTCAAATTGCTCGCCGCCTCCATTTCCCGTCAATTGTCAGCGTGGGCGACCTCGCTTCAGGAAGGTGACATTGCGGGGCCGCGTTACCTTACAGAACAATCCAAACAGACCTATCAACAGAAACAACGGGCTGCCGCGTTTGTGGAGAAGTTAAAGCGGGATCAGGAGGAACGCATGGAGAGGTTGAGGAAGGAACGCGCCGGAGAGCAGTTGAACACGCCATGAAAAAACTACTCAATACCCTCTTTGTAACCACCCAGGGCGCCTATCTCTGTCACGAGGGTGAGGCCATCCTGGTGCGGGTGGAGAAGGAAACAAAACTCCGCATTCCGATCCATACTCTCCGTGGAATTATCGGTTTCGGCCAGGTGTCTTGCAGTCCGTCACTCATGCATCTTTGCGGCGAACGGGGCGTGGATTGAAACTCCTCCTTGGTCGTTTCTTAGTCTAGCGGATGACGCCATTTTAGCCCGGGGAACTTGGCGAAATCCCGATCCGTGGTGATCCATTCACAACCGGACTCGATGGCGATTGCCGCTAGAAAGGCATCCGCCACGAGGTTTCCCTTGGCATCAACCTTGCGGCACAAGTCGGTGAAGATATCCCAGTGCTGTTCGCCGCATGTGATGCTCCGACAGTTGGGTTGGTTCCGCACCATTCGCACAAAATCGGTTGCTTCAATCCACGTGCTGGGCTGCTTGAACACTTTTGGATGTGTCACGATACGCAAGAATCCGCTCAATACGAGATCTGAGATTCCGAAGGCGGATGGGGCATTCACAATTCCATGGAGCCAGTCCCGGTATTGCGCGTGATGGGTCGCATCCTTGCGGAAGGCGTAAACCAAAATGTTAACGTCCATAAGAATCATGGCGTTTCTCCATTGCGAAAAGCAGGTCGGCAGAATTGTCCAGATCGATTCCCGGTTGAAGTCCACCCTCGCCACTTTCGGGAAGATTGACGTGGGTGCGCGTTCTTGATTCCGTGACCGCGCCGGTCAGCATCTGTCGCAGAGCATCTTCTACGAGGCTCGCCAGCGATTGGTGTCTCGTTAACGCCTCACGTTTTGCCAGGGTTAATAACTGGTTATCCAGACTGACTGTGGTTCTCATACCTCTCCTCTTCTAATCCCTGGACAGTGTCTCTCATCATGTCGCACAATACAAGCATCATGATGATGTCCCGTGAAACTGAAGGGACAGACCTCCTGCCTTCTCTTCCCCACGCCCGTGGGAATGGTCCTGCTCCTAACGTCGCCTATCGCACCCGGGCGTTGATTGCTGTCTCGGGATCCGGGGCTGTCATTTATGCGTCGGCTGGCCGGGGAGAGAGTAGATGTCTTCCAGTTTGTACTGGCCTTGTTCCAGTCCCAGAACCTTGGTGATGCCGGTGATTTTTCGAGTGCCATCGGTCAGGCGGGCCGTTTGGACGACGACGTCGATGGCGGAGGCGACCTGTTCCCGGATGACGGCCAGCGGGATCTCGACGCCACTTAATAATGAACAGGTCTCAAGACGGGACAGGCTATCCCTGGCGCTATTGGCGTGGATGGTGGACATGCAACCCTCATGGCCCGTGTTCATGGCCTGGAGCATATCGAGGGCTTCGCCGCCTCGGATTTCGCCCACGATAATACGGTCTGGGCGAAGTCTCAACACGGATCGGAGCAGATCCCGGATGGTGATCTCGCCCTTGTTGTGCTCGTCGGGCTTGCGGGTTTCAAAACTCGCGACATGCGTCTGCTGAAGTTGCAGTTCGCTGGCGTCTTCCAGAACAAGAATGCGTTGATTGTCGGGAATCAGCGCGCTCAACACGTTCAAGACGGATGTTTTGCCTGAGGAGGTTGCGCCGGAGACGATGATGTTCTTCCCTGACTTCACGACCGTATCCAGCAATTTGGCGCCGTCCGGCGTGATGCTGCCGAACTCAATCAATTTCTCCAGCGTCAATTTCTCGCGGCGGAATTTCCGGATGGCGACGATCGTTCCGGAGCGGGACAGGGGAGGCATGACGGCATGAAGTCGGGAGCCGTCGGGCAAACGGGCGTCCAATTGTGGGTTTTCGGCATTGAAGAAGCGTCCGACGCTACGCGCCACATTCATCACGGCCGCTTCCAGGGATTGCTCATTGAGGAAGGCCGCCTTTGTCGGCTCCAATTTCCCCTTGCGTTCAATGTAGATTTGCCGGGGCCCGTTGATCAGGATTTCCGAGACATCGTCATCGGTCAAATACTCCTGAACCGGCGCAAAGAACAAATAGAGATAGGAGGGTTTGGCTTTCGATTTGGGAGCGGCGGATTCCTTTGAATCAAGCGTTTTGCTGTTCTCGGTGTCGGAGGGAGGGGTGGAGGCCCCTTGTTCACGTCCATTGGGGTTCACGTTCATGGTCGTCATGTTGATCTCCTTCTCGTTTGTGTCAGATCCGGCAAACGGCGGTATTCATTATTCTTTCGCGTAAAATCCCAAAAATTATCTTGCCATCATGTAACAAGCATTTACTATCCCTGACAAGGTTATTAATGCAACACGAAAGGCGGATCATCATGAAAGCAAGAACAGCAAAGTCGGGTCAGGGGATGACGGAGTACATCATTATCATTGCCGTAATCGCGATCGGATGTCTTTTGATAGCGGGGCTTTTCGGAAAGCAGATCAAGGGCGTGTTCTCGCGGGAAGGGGCTGCCTTGTCCGGAAAGGTGGATAAGACCGAGTCCGATGCGGCGGCTGCGTCGCTGAAGGGCGAAGCGGGCAAGCAGGCCGGGATGAATGACTTTGACAAGAACGCGGCAGCGGGAAATCAATAGTCTGTTTCCCGGATTGCGGGATCGTGGATAAGGTGTTGTGAGTCGAGGTGCCCGGGGTACGCCCCGGGCCGGTTATCAGCATTGGAATAAGCCGCTATGAAAAATCGTACTCCGATCATTATTGCCGTCATTATTGGTGTCCTGGCCATTTTTTCCATACACTCCTATGTCAAGCGCGCAGAAAAGGCGACGCAGGATAAGTTGAAAGGGATGCCGGTGGTGGCGGCGAAGGTGAACATTGCCGCGGGGGCTGAACTCTCCCTGGAGATGTTTGCGCCCAAGGAGGTGCCCGAGCAATTCATTCCGGCTCAAGCGATCAAGGGGAGCGCCGAGTTAAAGCAGATCCTGGGGCGCAAACTTCGGGTCGCGGTCAAGGCGGGTCAATTGGTGCTCTGGTCGGATTTGGTGAGTGAAGCCAAGAGTGGTCTGTCCAGCGCGATTCCCGCCGGGGAGGGCGCGTTCACTGTCGGAATCGCCAAGGGAATCAAGAGCGGCCTGATCCAACCGAATGATCACATCGATGTCATTGGTTCATTTGCCCTGCCGAAGCCCGCCCAGAGTCTTCCCAATACGTCGGCGACGTGGCGGCAGGGATCGGATATGGTGAACGTCGTGTTGTTGCAGAATGTGACGGTACTGGCGCTGGGGGATTCGTTTGGCGTTGAGTCCCGGGTGGGCGGCGTGTCGGGCGGCGGGGATGTCACCCTCTCGCTAACCCTGCCGGAGGCGCAGTTGTTGATGTTCGCGTCCGCGCATGGCGAATTGGGCGCCGTTTTGCGCCGGGACGGGGCGAACGACGTCAAGGCTCGCGCGGAATTGCCGAGAGTCACATTTGATGCCATCGACATGATCGTCGGCGATCTGGACGGAAAACGGGCGATGCGGATCATTGAAGTTCAAAAGGGGTCGAAGTCGGAGTCGGTACCGGTACTGAACACAGGCAAACCACAAGGGGAGAAGTAACATGAAGCGTCATTATTCGTTGTTGCTGGGCATGGGGTTGAGCGCTGTTCTGGTCTGTCCGGTTCGCGCCGAAGACGTGGTGGTTGTCAAGGGAGCCACCAGCCGTATTGTTGTGGCGGAAGGCGTGAGGCGGATTGTGGTGGCCAATCCTTCCATTGCGGACGCCCGTCCGGACGGGGATGGCAAGGCGGTTCTGGTTCAAGGACTGACCGAGGGGAACACGGATCTCCGCGTGGAGCGGCTGCAGGGGGCTGATTTGTCCTACAGAATCCAGGTGGCGAGCGACCTCCAGAATTTGCTGGGGCAGATCAAGGAACTGCTGTCGGAAGTCGATGGTCTGGACGTGAAGGTGGTCGGCAGTAAAATTGTCCTGAAGGGCAGTGTCCTGACCAAGTCCGATTACGACCGGGTGATGAAGGTGGCGGAGGCCTATGCCAGTGTGATTCTGAACATGGTCAGGCTGGATCGCACGGAAATGAGCAAATTTGTCGAGGACGCCATCGTGCGCGACATCGGGTGTGACACGGTCAAGGTTCGTGTTTCGGAAGATACGGCCGTTCTGGAGGGTGTTGTCTATAGCGAGGCGGATTTGGCCCGCGCCACTGAAGTGGCAAAATTGCGTGTGCCGGTTGTGAAAAATCTGTTGCGGGTTCAGGAAGTCATGATTGAGACGGATGTTCATTTTGTTCAGATCGACAAGTCCTCCGCCAGTGACATCGGTTACAATGTGTTGAAGAACGCCACGATCGGGGGAAGTTTCGATTTGAGGGGTGGAACGGCGACGCCGACGGTCAATAGTTTCAGTGTGAATGCGAACGTGTCGGCCAGGATCAACGCCCTGGTCGGATCCGGCAATGCGAAAATCCTGGCGCAACCGCATTTAAGCACCAAGAGCGGCGGGGAGGGCACCTTCCATTCGGGCGGCGCGACGTATTTCTCGGTCTCGGGAATCAATGCCGGCAGTCTGGAGAAGATTGAATACGGGATCATCTTGAAGGTGAAACCCACCTTGCAGGGGCGTGACCGGATCATGAATGAGGTGACGATTGAAGTGAGCGTGCCCAGCGCCAAGCCGCAGGGGACGTTCTCGCTGGAGAAGTTTGACACCAAGAGTGTGGCGATGTGCAAGGTTGGGGAAAGCATCATGCTGTCTGGATTGGTTCAATCCCTGGCTACCCAATTCAAGGAGAAGACACCGCTTCTTGGGGATATTCCATTATTAAGCATGTTCTTCAGCAATAAGCAAAAGTCGGTTGAAAGCCGTGAGTTGATTGTCCTGATTTCGCCGAAGCCTGTATTCCCGCAGGCCGACACTTCGCCCGCGTTCAGTAAGGAGCGGGAACACCTTCTTAAAGAGAAAGCCGCGCCTTGAAGCGGTTCCTTGAAATCAGGTAAACATGGCGGTTGTCGTAATAGATGGCGGAGAATACAGCGGCCAGCAGATTGATATTTCCGGGGAGCGCGTGCTGATTGGTCGTTCGACCGAGTGTGACGTCATTCTTCGTGATAAGAATGTGTCCTACAAGCATGCCCAGATTGTGGTTCGGGGCAAGGTTTTCTGGCTGCAGGATCTGGGCAGCACCAATGGCACCACGCTGAAGAAGAAGCGGATCATCCAGAATGTTCTGGCGCCGGGTGATGAGTTCCTGATCGGCAAGTACCGGTTTGTCTTTTCCGAAAGCGCCAAGGTTTTCGAGGAAAAAGCCGAGGCGACCATGGAGGAGTTCCGCCGGGTCCTCCATGGGCAGCTCATTGCCGAACTGAATCTCAAGAAACTTACCTTGTCCCAGATGGCGGACAGTTCATTGCGGCAGCGAGCCGGTGAGGTTTTGGATCGGTTGATCTCGGCGCGCGAAAAGGACATTCCCGCGGGGTATGACCGGAGAGAATTGAAAAAAGCCGTCCTGGATGCGGCGTTGGGGTTGGGGCCCCTTGAGGATTTGCTGGCGGACGGGGATGTGACGGAAATCATGGTCAACGGCCCCCAGAAAATCTACGTCGAACGCAAGGGCCGTCTTGAGAAATCAACCAAGATGTTCCTGAGCAAGAATGAAATCCTCACGGCGATTGAACGCATTGTCGGGCCGATCGGGCGGCGGATCGATGAAAGCAGTCCCATGGTGGATGCGCGGTTGCAGGACGGTTCCCGGGTGAATGCCATCATTCCTCCGCTGGCCCTTGACAGTCCGACCATTACCATCCGTAAATTTCCCAAGAAACGGATTGTGATCGAGGATCTGGTAGGGTACGGGAGTCTGAATCAACCGATGGCGGATTTTTTGCGTGTGTGTGTGCTGGCGGCAAAAAACACGGTGATCTCCGGCGGGACAGGATCGGGGAAAACGACCCTCCTCAACATCATGTCGTCATTCATTCCCGATGGCGCCCGGATTGTGACCATTGAAGATTCCGCCGAACTGAGGTTGCCCCAGGATCATGTGGTCCGACTGGAGACGCGCCCCCCCAATATCGAGGGGAAGGGCGATGTGACCATTCGGGATCTGGTTAAAAATTCCCTGCGTATGCGGCCCAACCGGATTGTGGTCGGAGAGTGCCGGGGTGGCGAAGCGCTGGACATGTTGCAGGCCATGAATACGGGTCATGACGGTTCCCTGACGACGGTTCACGCCAATTCTCCGGTCGATGCCGTCAGGCGTCTGGAAAACCTGGTGCTTTATGCCGGGACGGATTTGCCGCTGAAGGCCATACGGGAACTGATCTATTCGGCGGTCAGCATGATTGTCCAGATTTCGCGGTTTTCCGACGGAACGCGCAAGGTGTCGTCCATCGCCGAGGTGGCGTCGCTCTACGACGGGGAGATCCGGTTGCAGGAGATCTTCTCGTTTCGGCGAACGGGGATCACCGATGAGGGCTTGATCGAGGGGGTTTACACGGCGACGGGAGTCATTCCCACGTTTGTCGAGGAATTGCGCCAGGCGGGGTTGGATGTGGATATGGCCATGTTTGTCCCAACAGCGGAGTAAGTGACTATGTTGGAACTCGTTCTACTACTTGGTTTTGCGGCCGTCGTCGCCATTATTCTGCTCGTTTACCGCCAGGTGCAATCCGTCGTCAAACAGTCCGGCTCGCGGGAGAAAGAGCAGGTGGCCCGCCGACTTGAGGAGATGTTCATCTTTATCTCCGTGGAGAGCCTGCACAAGGTCAAGTGGGGCGTTTCGTTTGCGTTGGGGATCATCGGGCTTCTGCTGAGTTGGGAAGCCACCCCCCCGGTTCCCTTTGTGGTGGCCCTGGTTGCGGGACTGATCGGGTATTTTGTGCCCGACCTGGTCATTATGGTCATGCGTGTCAAGCGTCGGCGCGCGTTCGGCGAACAACTGGTGGATGGTCTGGTGCTGATGGCGAACGGCATGCGCGCGGGGTTCACCCTGCAGCAGGCGATCGACATGCTGATTGAGGAGATGCCGGCGCCCATTTCCGAGGAATTTGAACTGATTCGCCGGGAATACAGGGTCGGCGTTGACCTGGATGATGCGTTGCACAATTGCGTCGTCCGCACCCGGGATGCGGATCTGGATCTGGCGGTGTCGGCGATTCAGATCACCCGGCAGATGGGCGGAAACCTGGCCGAGGTGTTTGAGCGCATTGTCTTCATGGTGCGCGAGCGCAAGGTGCTGGGCGGCAAGGCGGATTCGCTGACGGCGCAGGGCCGGCTTCAGGCGCTCATTGTGGGGCTTCTGCCCTATGTGTTCGGCTTTTTCGTCATGAAGGTCAACCCGGAATTGATGCGGCTGATGTGGACCACGTTCTACGGTTTTCTCGCCCTCGCGGTGGTCGTGATTTTGGATGTGGTCGGGTATATCTGGGTGCGTAAAATTGCGGCGGTAAAGTATTGACACCATGAACCTGAAACTCAGACACGGGCTGGCAATGTTGGGTGAGGCGGCTGTGGCGCGCATTGGCAAACCGCTTCCCCAGATGGTGAAGAACCATGACGCGCTGTTGATTTCCGCCGGACAGCCGGGCGGGATCACGGGCGTTGAATTGCTGGGAATTCAACTGGTCGGGATGATCCTGTTTCCTCTCATCGCGGGCACCCTGCTGTTTCAACTGGGGATCTTTGACTTTCTTTTTGAGGGACCGAAACAGATTCTCGTGTATCTGGCCCTGATGGCGGCGGGATTTATTTTCCCGGCCGCGAATGTCGGCGAGCGCGCCGCGCGCAGAAAGCAGTCCATTTCCCTGGAACTTCCGGATACCTTGGATTTGCTCACGATTTCGGTGGAGGCGGGGTTGGATTTTCTGACGGCCCTCAGGCGCGTGGTCGAGAAACATCGCGCCGGTCCGCTGAAGGATGAGTTGTCGTTTTTTTTCAACCAGATCGAGTTGGGACGTCCCCGGCGGGATGCGCTTCGGGAAATGGCCAACCGGGTCAGACTCCAGGATTTGGGCGCCGTGGTGTCCTCCCTGATTCAGGCCGATCGCCTGGGCGCCAGTATCGGGCCGGTTTTGAAAGTGCAATCCGACATGCTGCGGATCCGGCGGGCGCAACGCGCTGAAAAGGCCGCCCAGGAGGCGCCCGTGAAAATGCTCGCGCCTCTCGTGTTGTGCATCATGCCGGCGGTCTTCCTCATGATTCTGGCGCCTGTTTTTATTCAGATGATCACCAGTTATGCCAAGTAGGAATGTGAAATGAAACGACATCTCACTCTCTTAAACGGAGGCGACTCCGGCAAGGTTGTCCCGGTGGAGATCCCGTTGTTTGTCATCGGGCGATCCCGCTCGGCGAATTTCCAGATTGATGACCCGCGCGTGTCGCGCCATCATCTTGAACTCCAAACCCGGGATGACCGGGTGTTTGCCGAGGACAAAAGTACCCGCTGGTCCAATCTCAATGGGAAGCGACTGCAGGGCGTCGTCCCCTTGAGTAACGGGGATATCCTGGAGGTGGGCGACATCCGGTTCCGTTACGAGGAGTCGGCCGATGAACCCGGCGGATCGCCGGATGACGCGCAGCCGCTCTCCGCGGGAACGAGCGGCACCAAATTCATGGAGCGGATCGATGTCCTTCCGTCCGGAGATGAGGGCGAGGCCGGGCCGGAAGCCACGCGTGGGATTGTCGGCGAGCAGACTCGCATGTTGAATCCCGATGACCTACCCAAGTGGCAGGCCCCCGCAACACCCGAACGCCGGGTACGGAAACGGACGCTGGTTTATGGGCTTGCGGCCCTCGCCGTGGCGCTTGGCGCGGGGTTGGTCTGGTTTTTTATGGCTCAGAAACCCGTTTTGGACGCGGGGGGCGCCCAGGATCACTATACCGACCCCGTGTTTGGGTTTGGCCTCTCCTACCCGAGTTCATGGACCCGTTTTCAGGCCCTGCCCGATACTCCGTTGATTGTCGGGTTGGGACGACTCGACGGCGCCACCTGGACGCGATTGCGCGTGGATGTCGACCGGGGCGCCCAGTACGAGACGACCGGTTTGACGGAAGGGTTTCTTCAATACCAGGGTTCTGTCAAATCCAACCATGTCTTTCTCGGCTCGAAACCGATGAAGGTGAATGACGTGTCCTGCATTTTTTATGGATTCACACTCAAGAACGGGCAGGGCAAGGGTCTGTATCTGATCAACGGCGGGCTTCGCATCATCGTCGAGGGCTCCAGTTCAACCTCCCTCTACCAGCAACAGGCCGGCTTGTTCTCGACACTGTTGATGAGCTTTTCGTTGTCAGGCCCGCAGCAGTTCCTGGACTTTCCCCTGCCGGATGACGCGATGCAGAAGATGGGGCTGGGCGATCCTGCGGGGGTTGCCCGTCTTATCGATGAGCATAAGCGAAACGGGGACTCGCTGGTGGCCAACCGGAACGTCAAGCCGGACAATCTGCCACGGGCCATTCAGGCCTACAAACTGGCCCTGCAATTGTCCATTGCCCGGCCGGAGCGGGCGCTGGGTTACGAGGAAACCGCCTATGCGTTGCGGACCGCGCTGGGTTATTACAGTCAGGCGATCCAGCGGCAACGCTTTGAGATCAATCGCGCCCTGAAGGAGGGAGATAGCGAAACCGCCTACTGGGCGGCCAGTAAACTGCTTCTGATGCTCCCGGATAAACAGGATCCTGACTATCAGGAAATTTCCCAGTTGGTTCGGGGACTGTCCCTGAAGAAATGAGGCCTTATGAACGCACTACTGCTGGTGTCAAAAGAGAAGCGTCAACTGAAGAAAGCGGCCGTCACGAAAGCGCTCTTCATTTTCGGACGGTCGTCCCAGTGCGACCTGGTTCTGGACGACGAGCCCATGGCCTCCCGTCAGCACGCGGAAATAACCCGGACGGATGAGACGTTCTGGATTCAGGACAAAGGCAGCCGGAATGGCACCCTGCTGAACGGCAAACCCCTTGCCGAGCGAACCCAGTTGAATGACGGCGATGAAATCGACATCGGCGCCACCCAATTGAAGTTTATTCTGGACCGGAATCAACAGGATTCCGACGAACCCCTGAGCGGGGCAACCCGCGTGATGGAGTTTAACAAGGTTGAGGGCGCCGCGCCCGGCAAGAAAGTCGTGACCCCATCCGCGCGAAAGGATTGGCACGTTCAGTTGACGATTGTGGAGGGACCGTTTGCGGGCGGCAAAGTAACCAATTGGGAGCCGCCCCTGCTCATCGGGCGCGGCCTGGACAACCATATTGTTCTCCTGGATGATGCCGTGTCCATTTATCATGCCCGCATCACGGGCGATGGGGATCACCACATACTGGAAGATCTGGACAGCAGCAACGGCACGTTTGTGGATGGCATCAAGGTCAAGCGGACGACGCTGGAGTCCGGGCAGCGCATCAAAATCGGACTCTCCTCGCTGGTTTTTAAGAAATCCAATCTGGCCAAACAGCGGCAACTGCGGACTCGTGTGCTTCTCGGGGCCGCGATCATCATCGTCGTTCTCGGATTGGCCACACTGCTGAAACCGGCCGATGTCACCGGGAAATTTCTGAGTGAGGGCGAGGCCCTGCATCGGCGGGGCGACCTGGTGAAGGCGATGGACGCCTATCAGTCGGCGCTGAAAGTGGATGAAAACAGCGAGGCCGCCAAGGCGGGGATTAAGGCCGTCACGTTGGACATGGCGGCCAGGGAGTCGCTTGCCGAGGCCGAACAGGCGGCCGGGAAGGAACTCTACGACAAGGCGAAGGAGTTGTGCTATCAGGTTTTGCGCAACTCGCCGAACAACGCGCAGGCCCGGGGGTTGGTAGCCGTCATCAAGTCCATTGAGAACGCCAAGGTTGCGTTCTCCGCCCGGAACTGGGGGGATGCGGTCGCGCTTTTGGAGAAGGCCCGGGATACCTTCCCGAAATCGGCCCTGGTTCGTCAGCGCCTTGAGGCGGCGACCCGGGAGTTGGAGGCGCAACAGAATCTGCTAAAGGCGAAAGAGTGCCTTCAGCATCAGCAAATTGACATGGCTGAAACCGCGTTGCGCGCCATTCCGGAATCCAGCGTGTACTTCATCGAGGCGCGGGAGTGTCTGGACAACACCGCCAGCAATCGCAAGGTGGCTGAATACGTCATTCGCGCCAGGGCAAAGTATCAGAAGGGTCTGGTTTCCGAGGCGTTGGTGGAGTGCGACAGGGGACTCCAGGCCTCGCCCGCCAATTCGCTGATGCTGGGGGTGCGCGACCGGATACGACAGGTTGAACCACTCATCGGGTCGCTGGCCGGCGCGGAGGCGATGGACGCTCCCGATGATGTGCCGGCGTTGGGACGTCACCTGCGCGCCTGTGAGTCGTTAATCCAGATTGAGGACGATCCGTTGAACGTATTCCGGAAGCGGGCCGTCGAGGCGAAAAAACGGCTCGGCGTCAGACTGGCCGAGGTGTGTCGCGAGGATTGTGCCAAGGCGGAGGCCGCGCTCCAGGGCGGGGATCAAAAGGCGGCGTTCGGCCTGTATAAGCTGGCCGTGCAGGCTGACACCAATAATACGGACGCCCTTCAGGGGCTGGAGAAACTTCAGAAGAAAATGACGGCCGCCGCCCGTTCCTCCTATCAGAAAGGCCTCGTGCATGAGGAGTTGGGGCAGGCGGATCTGGCCCGGCAGGCGTTTAAGATGGTGCTCGAACTCAGCGCGCCGGGTGAGGAGTACTATGTGCGGGCGTCCAGGAAATTGAAAGACTATGCGCAATGAGGTCATGAGGCGGATCTCCATTCCGGTATGGGCTCTCGTCATGGCGGGAACCTTTCCCGCCCCCGTGCCCGCCGCGCCCCGTCTCGTCGTTGATCAACCGAATTGGACATTCGGGAGTGTCACGAATTCCACTCGCCTGGATCATGATTTTGTCCTCCGCAATGCCGGGGATGCCGGTCTGGAAATCAAAACCGTGACGTTAAGTTGCGACTCCTGCATGACCGTCGTGTTGGACGAGACCACGATTCCGCCGGGTGGGCGAACGGTGGCGCATTGCTCCCTGGATACACGGTTGCTCAGCGGCGAGGTCTTTCGCTTTATCACGATTCATTCCAATGACCCGCGTCCCGCCGACTGGATCGTGGAAGTCCATGCCTCCATCGTGCCGGTGTATGCCTTGACTCCGCTGGAGTTCAGTGTCGGCGGCGCCGCCGGGCATCGGAGAAGCGAGGTGGATATCCGGCCCCTTCTGGCGTTGAACGAACCCCTTTCGGAGGTGGCGTGTGACAATACGAACCTGGTCGCGGAGGTCGTAGAGGTTCGGGCGGGCCAATACCGTGTCGCGGTTCAGGCCCTGGACTCCCTGCCACGGGGGCGTTCCCTGTTCACGGTGATGGTGAGAAGCCTGAACACGAACGATCCGCCCTGCAAGATCGTCGGACGGCTTGAGTATCCCCGGGACTATGAGGTGATTCCCTCGCGCCTTGCGTTTGAGGCGAAGCCGGAGCCCCAGTCGCGTATCCTCTGGGTGAGGCAGTACGGCGAGCCGACGCTGGTCTTGCGTGATGCGGTGCCCCCATCGGGGGAATTCCACTGTGAGATTGAGCCTGACCCGATGTCGGCCGATTACCGGATTTATGTGGAGGCCGGATCCCTGGTTGCGGCGAAAGGGCGGGTTCGGAAAATCACCCTTCAAGGGGTGACGTCGCAAAACCAGGAGGTGGCGGTGGACGTGGAGATTTCGGTTCAATGAGTCGTCGCACACAAAGAGCACGGGCGAAGCGAGGCCAGGCGATCACGGAGTACGTGGTCCTGCTCGGGATTACCGTGCCCCTGGTCATTTGGCTGTTTCATCCCGACAACGAGTTTTACACAGCCATCAGGGATCAATATAACCTGATCACCGTGCTGCTCCTGTATCCGGGGCCGTAAACGATCCAACTCAAACTGCCATAATGACATTCGCATCCGTTGAAAATACAGTGGCCCTGGTCGTGTTGGCGGCCATGTTGTCGGTGGCTGTCTATAGTGAGATCAAACACAGCCGTATTCCCAACTGGGTGACGTTCTCGGGGATGGCCGTGGGGTTGTTCCTGGGGTACGCGCAGGGAATGCCCGCCTTCTGGCTGAGTCTCGGCGGTCTTTTTATCGGCTTCGGGTTCCTGTTTATATTTTATATTTTCGGAGGAGTGGGCGGGGGGGATGTCAAACTGATGGGGGCGGCCGGCGCCTTGATGGGCGCCAAATTGATTCAACCCGCCCTGTTTTACACCGCGCTGGCGGGGGTGTGCCTGGCGCTGATGATGGTGATCTGGCGAAAAGACCTCTGGCTTCGGCTGGGGGGCGGGTTTCGGCGCCTGGTGATCCGCAAGCAGGGCGGGGATATCCCGATGGAAAGGGCCGAACCGATCTTAGTGCCTTACGGTCTGGCCATCGCCATAGGGTGCGAAATGGCGTTGTTCCTGTGTGGCGCAAAATAAAAAGGGTCTTGTCATAACGTGAACCTGAGAAAAAATGGTCCCGGCATCGTGAAGGATGATCGCGCTCAGTCGCTGACCGAGTTCGCCATTGTGATCCCGATCGTGCTGCTGATGTTTTTTGCCATGCTGCAATACGTGGCCGTTGTGCAGGCGCATCAGGTGGGGAACTACGCGGCGTATGTGGCCGCCCGTTCCTACGCGGTTTATCATGATGAGGACAAGGCCCTGTCGGCCGCCGCGATGGCCTTTGCCCCGATCGCCCGGCTTATGCCCGGCGAACTCACCGCCCTTGGATACGATCTGGGGGCGTTCGAACTGACGGGATCGGGTCTTGAGAAACTGGTGAAAGGGTATGTGGTGGCGAAGAACCTGCGTTTGAATTCGAGTATTCTCGGGGGCAAGCTTTCCATTTCCACCAGTGGCGATCCCAAACAGGTTGATGTTGAAATCATCTACCCGCAACCGATCTATGTTCCCGGACTCGTTGAATTGTGGAACCTGGTGGCGGGCGAGAAGGTCTTTACGAGTTTGAAATCCCTGCGCGAGGGACTGGGCGGCGTCCCGAAGTACTATGGCGAGTATCAGATGCTGAGAGAACAGCAGAAGTCCGTGGCGGGATTCGATATTCCCGACGCCGATCCGTATCTGTCCCTTTGTCCGCATGTCGCGGTGCGCAGCAAGTGCTCGATGGGATACGAGGAGTGGGGGGAGATTGAATCCTTCCGGCCGAGGTTGCCCAACACGGTGGATGCCGAGGAAGTGACGGATCCCGCGCTGGAGGCGAAGGCCAAGGAGATGGATCAGGCGCGGAAAGATCTTGAGGACGCCCAGAAGGAGTGTAATTCCGAGTGTCAGGCGTATGATGACGCCCGTAAGGCGACGAACAAGGCCAAACAGCACGTCGCCGAGACGGCGCCGGGCACGGAGGAGCGCGCGGCGGCTGAACTGGAGTTGTCCCATGCCCAGGAGTGGGAGGCGAAGAAATATAACTCCTGCGAACAAGCGAAGAAAAATGTGGCTGAAAAGAGGGATCATCTCGGGGATCTGACGAAAACATGAAACTACTTGAACGAATCCTGGCTCTTCGAAAAGACACCTCCGGCAGCGCCTTGCTGTTGTCCGGAACCATGATGTTTCTGGTGGTCATGACGGTGGTGCTGAATGGCGACATGAACAAGGCCGTTTACGAACGCATCGTGGCGCAGAATGCCGTGGATTCCGCCGCCGAGGCGGCGGCGCTGTGGGAGGCGCGCGGGTGCAACGTGATCCAGCATCTGAACAACATCCATTATGAGGGCAATAAGATTCTCTTTATCGCGGAATCCGCCTCTTTGGTCAGTTGCGCCGCCTCGGTCTTTTCCGTGGTGGCCGTGAATGTGGCCAAGCCCTTTGCCTGGACATCCGCCTATGCGGCGGCTGTGGTGGCCACGTTTGTCACCTGCACGCTTTGCGTTCCGGCCCCGAAGATCGATAAGGCCCAGGAGAACTTTGCGAAGGCGATCAATAAGTTTCAGGAGATCGCGAGTACGGTGTTCCCGATTCTGGCAGTGGGATACGCAAACCAACTCGCGATAAAAAGCGGGGGAGATAATCTCATTGAAGTCGTTCCCCAGTATCTGGCGAGCGTTCTGGACGCCGGCGGGGTCTCTTGGGGCGGCGCGGAGGATGTGCTTTCAAACCTGGGCTCGCTGCCGGCTCCGCTTGATTCCATCACGTTGGCCGCGTTCCCCTGGACGATTATCGGGGATGACACGTTTTTCAAGCTCGGTGTCAAACCCAAGGAGGGTGAGGGACTCCCCTGGAAGACGCCGGAGTGGTGGAATACAATGGCGAATACGGCCTATGAGGCGGGGAAAGCGGCCTGCTCCGATGGCTGGGAGGGAGCGGGAGTCTATCAGGCGGCGATGGGAGACGGGGCGGATCCGTGGGGCTGGACGGACAAGTACTACCAGGGAAATCCGGGATACATGACCTGGATGGCGGGCAAGGTCTCCCAGGATGAAGTGGCCGGTCTTGGTGCCCTGCGCTGGCTGAGGGCCAAGGAAGGGGCCACGTTTACGGACACCAACGCCATGTATTCCGGCGAGATCCTGAATCCGGATATTTTGAAGGTGCCGGCATTCATTGCCCTGGCCAGCAGTCAGGTCGAGGGAACTCCCGTGATTTCCTACACCGAGTCCGTTGACTCGAAGGGAAAGATCATTCCGGTGTATCTGCCTTTTAACTACAAAAAACCGACCCGGGGCGACGAGTTCAGTCCCCTCGGAATCTATCACTAGGACAGGGTTTGGAAGCATGACAGCGTTGACCCAGAGATGCCGCTTTCCGGAGACTCGCTCCGGGCAGGCCCTGGTCGAGGCCACGATCGGCCTGGCCATCATGGCCCTGACCTGGGTTCTGATAACCCATGTGTGTTACATGCGAACCAATCATGTTCGAACCGTCATGGCCGCCCGGCACGCCGCGTGGTTGATGGGGCATAAGGCGGATTACGGGGCCGCGACGGGTAGCTTTTTTTTCGACAATGGTGTGTCATTGGCCGGGATTTCGGAGCAGACCCTGCCGCTCAGCGCGGTGGGCAAGAGTTGGGGGGGCTCCGGAGGCGCCAAACTCGCCACCGTCTCGTTCGGTATGTCGCCGGACGACCTGGAGACCACGGATATATTCCCGTTTGCTTTGCTGAGAACCGAAATTCCCTTTATGCCATCCATGGTCTTAACCAATTACCTGTCTGTTCAATCCTTCAGCGCCTGGCCGGATGATGTGGACAACACCTGGACTGACCGGGGAGAGGCGCTGGTGGGAGTGATCTCCGAGATTGTGAAGTCGATCGGGGGAGCGCTCGAGTGGCTCGGGAGTCTTTTCTGATGATACAGGACAAGCCCCACGATGGATTCGCGGTGTGGAAAGTCATCGACGCCGCCGGTCGCGTCATCCTCTCGTGTCTCGTCATCTGGCTGGTGGCCGTCTGTCTGACGATATTCTGGGGAAGTTCTTTTCATTCGGAACTCAGTGCACCGGATAAAGTCGTAAAAAAAGCGGGCCGATCCGAAAGGATGTCCGCTGTATCCCGGTCCGCCACCTCGTTGTGGCCGCATTTTCCGTCTTCCTCGCCCGTGCGGATGCACGAACTCGAGATCAACGGAATTACGTATAACACGGAGAGTTGGGAAACGTGTTCGCCCCCTTCGGCGGTGTTGGACTACTATCGAGGGCAGATGGCGGCACGCGGGTGGACGGATGTCACCGAGGAGAGTTACAACCTGAGGCCTGAAGTTCACCGTGATCGATCAGGTGATGGCGGTGTTCAGACTCAGGCCTTTCTTGATCTGTACCGGAAGGTGATGGGCTCCAGTCTGGCGCTGAAACGCGGCTCCTGGTCGCTGCATGTCGGAACCGAGGACATTCCGGGCAAGGCGGGATGGAGCCGGGTGACGATTTGTGCGGCGGCAACACCGTCCATCAAGGAGTTTGCGGATCCCTGGGTTGTCACGCACGAGAGTGCCGGCAGGATCCAACCGAAGGAACTGGATGTGGTGGAACGGTCCGGCGACCAGCGTTTCCAGACCCGAATCTCACATCAGGATCAGGCGCCCGAAAGGGCTTTTGAGAGTGTTGTGGAGACGCTTCAAAAGAATCGCTGGCGTCCGATGGTGACCCTTCCGGCGCCGGGCGACCAATCAGGCCGCGCCGCGTTGCTGGTTCGCGGCGAACAGTATGGCGCCCTGGCCGTGACGCGTGCGCCTGATGGGAATGGATCCTCCGTCGCCTGGACGGAAGTCAGTCCGGAAAAATGAATTAGGGTGCGATTGAAAAATATTGCACTCGCGCCGAATTCAGAAGTTAGAATTCAGGATTCAGGAGTTGAAGGCCAACGAGTTATGCAGGATATCAGGAAGGTCCGTCGAGTTCATTATTTAGGATCGCAAGTTGGGAATCAAGTGATTGCGCACATTGTTGGATGCCCATTCTGACTCCTGACTTCTGACTCCTGACTTCTAGGAGCGATGCAACAAAGTGAAATCGCACCCAATGGGTTTTCCCATGATAATAGTTCTTGCCCGGGACGCTTTCGAAGGCATAATAGCCCAACTTTTTATACCCCTTGTTGCGGGCCCGTAGCTCAGTTGGTCAGAGCGGAGGACTCATAATCCTTTGGTCGCAGGTTCGAGCCCTGCCGGGCCCACATCTTAACCCGTCTTTCGCTGTTCGCGGGCTAAAACGTTTTTTTTGGGCTAACGTTGTTTTCATATTCCCAGCTAACCAGTAATACAGTTTTCCGACAAGTAGTTAGTGGCATGGGGGGGTCTGGAGAAGACTGAATGAAACCACAATGGAGATGGCTGGGGTGAGGGTGGTGGGGAGTCGAGGCGACAAACGGTGACAAACAACCTGACCCCGTTCGACCTTAGGGCGGGAGGTTGCTGGCTTGTTCTCATGGACCCACTCCTGTAGTATCCCCTTCACGCGCATCGGCGAAGCGGGACGGTAAGCGGATGGTTCTTACTGCAACAATGAACTCGTTCTCAATTCAGGACCTATCGGTTTCACAGGACATCCAGGCGTCTGAATTGAACATTCATATTGTCGGCCCTGACACACGCTCATGGCGGGTGTTCTTTCGCGTCGACGGCCATACGGTTACGGTGCGGAAGGAGGCCTTCGTCCTCACGAGCTTGATTTCGGCCATGGCGTGCCGTTGTCGTCTGGTGGTCGAGGGACCTTTGGATGCCATGTTTCTCCGAGGGGTCGGGCACGTGCAGGAGATTCTGCATGATTGGGTGCCGGAGTTGAGCCCCGCCCTCATTGAGGTGTCGGGGCAGGGTCATTCCGCGGATCAGCCTGTCGGCAGGGAGGCGGGCCGGTTGCCGCCGTCGTCAACCATGACCTTCTTTTCAGGGGGAGTGGACTCCTTCTATACTGTGTATGAAAATCTGGAGCATCTCGCCGCGCTGGTCTTCGTGGCCGGATTCTCGCCGGAGTTGGCGGACACGGAGCGGTGTCGCCGGGCCGAGGCTTCAGCCCGTGAAGCCGCAGCGGCGTTGGGGAAGAAATTGATTGTGGTCACCACCAACCTGCGCAACTTCATGGAGGACACAATACCCCGGCTACCGGCACTGTCGCCCTGGGAAATCGCGCATGGGACGGCGCTTGCCACGGTGGCGCATCTCGTTGCGGACGAGGGGGGGGCCGTGCTGGTTCCGTCTACGTCCTGCCATCAGGAGGGTGTGGAGCCCTGGGGTTCCCATCCGCTTTTGGATCCCTTGTGGAGTTCCCGTCGCGTGGCGCTGCAATCCGAGGGATATTGGGCAAACCGCCAACGGAAGATCGAGGCGATTGCCGGGCATCAACTGGCGCTGGACCATCTGGTTGTGTGTTACCGTCGCCGCGCATCCGGATCCCTTAATTGTGGGAGCTGCGAGAAATGTCTGCGAACCATGATCGGCTTATTGGCGTGCGGGGCATTGGAGCGGTGTCCGGCTTTCGAGCAGGCCCTGACGGCGGAGGCCGTGACGGCATTGAAGATTAACCATCCGGAACTCATCTTCCACCATGAGTGCAACCTGCGAATTTTGGAGGCACGCGGCATTCGTCCCGACATCCAGCGGGCGCTCCGGCAGGTTATCCGGCAGACGCGAAATGGCGGGAAAGACTGGCGGCGGTGGTTCCGGCATCTTGGGAGCCGGGTTGCGGGGAGTCCGACTTGACGGCCACTGCCTTTCTGGTTGCGGATGTCGCAGGGCTCTCGCATTACCATGTGGGTGATGAGGCCATACTTACCGCACGACTGGCCTGGTTAAGGCGGACGGTTCCGGAACTGAAGCCGGTTGTTCTGAGCGAGGATCCGGACTTTACCGAGCGCGAGCACGGGGTGGCGTCCCTGGCGGAACCGAAAGTGCCGCGTTGGCTCGACCCATTCTGGTTTAAGCAGTGGAAACACCCTTTGCTTCGCGCCCGTGTAGTGGAGGTTTTGTGCAAGGCGTATTCCCCCGCGCTCGGGAAGGTGCTGGACGAGGTGAGGCGGGCTTCAGTCCTGACCATCTGCGGCGGCGGGACCCTCACCAGTCGTTATGGCGCCTTACTGAGACTCCGTTCTTTATTGGCCGGGTATGCCTTGGCCCGCGATGTTCCCGTTGTCGTTACGGGGCAGCAAATCGGCCCTTTATTGAGCGAGCAAGATGAAGCGATTCTGGGCCATTGGTTGCCGAGCGCAAAGAGGGTCGGAGTGCGTGATCCGGATATCTCGGTGCAACTGGGGTTTCGCGTTGGTGTGCCTGCCGACCGGCTTGTGGTGACGGGAGACGATGCATTGGATCTGGTTCCAATGTCCCCGGCGTTTCTTCCGCAGCGATGTTTTGGGGTGCGCCCCTGCGTAGGGCTGTCACTCCACCTTCCGGGCAACCGGGCGGAGCGGTCGCAGCGTCTGGTGGAAATGGTCCAGTCCCTGGCGCCTTGGTTGCGGTCGCTGGACGCGGATATCCTGTGGTTGCCGCACCTTCGTTCGAGTGTGCCGCACCGGTGCGACGTTCACTTGGCGCGGGACTTTGCCGAGGCTACGGGATTGGTTGGCCGGCTGGTTGTGGCGGATTCTCCTGACTACCGGGATCGGCACATCAAGTACCTGACGGGCCTATGTGATTTCGTGGTGTCAACCCGTTACCACGGGGTGGTCTTTGCCCTCACGTCCGGAGTGCCGGTAGTGGGGGTGAGTCAGGATGATGATACCGAGGCCAAGATCAAGGGGTTGTATGCCTACTTCGGGTTGGACTGGGCTGTGCCTCAAATACGCGATCCCGGCATGACATCCCTCATTTCCGAGGCGTGGAATAACCGGGGAATCAGGGCGGCGCGAGCGAGTGCCGCCTGGGGCTTGAAATCGCGCGAGTATCAGGCTATTCGGGAAACCCTGGCGCAGACCTGCCGGGAGATTTGTGCTCGTCGCCTGTCTGGAGAGGTGGAAATGGATGGGGACACCAGGCTGTCTGTAGGGCGGAGAAGACCCACGCCTTAACCTTCCAGTCGCGGGAGAGGTCAGGCGCGGCGACGAAATAGGACGCTTGCTTCTCGTTTCGTTCTTGGAGACGGTCTCAACCATGTCTCCGAGACACAAGGGATAACCGACCGGGGAGATAGATAGTCTGGTCTTATGAGACGCCAAGGAGATCGTCCAGAAGAATTTTTCACCACCCGCCTGCAACGCTGTAAGAATCCATTAATCTGACATTGACGCTGAAGGGTATTTGGATATATATGGATAACAATATGGATACACCCACATTCAAGATCAGCCCTGAAGTCCTGCGAATTATCGCCAGCATCGACGAATTCAAGGGGGCGTGGCGAGCGTTCCGGAACATTGCACCGGATAGGCTGAACCTTCTTCGGAAGGTAGCGACGGTTGAGTCCGTCGGATCGTCCACCCGCATTGAAGGGGTAAAGTTGACGGATACTGAAATCGAACGCCTGCTGTCTGGCGTTGGGCTAAAGCACTTCCAGTCGAGGGATGAACAGGAGGTGGCGGGATATGCGGACGCCATGAATCTGATTTTCGAGTCCTATGACGATATTCCGGTTACTGAATACCACATCAAGCAACTACACCAGATTTTGTTGAAGCACTCGACCAAGGATGTACGGCATCGGGGCGAATACAAGAAACTATCAAACAACGTGGAGGCATTTGACAGTGAAGGGAAGAGTGCAGGAATCATCTTCCAGACCGCCACACCCTTTGACACTCCTCGGAAAATGAGGGAACTCGTTGAGTGGTTTAACAGGGAGACCCTCTCCAACCACAACCTGATCCTCACGGCCATCTTCATCGTGAATTTCCTCGCCATCCATCCCTTTCAGGACGGCAATGGGCGGCTCTCCCGAGTCCTGACGACGCTGTTCCTGCTGAAGGCAGGCTATCTTTATGTCCCTTACAGTTCACTGGAGCGGATAATCGAGGAGAATAAAGACCGCTATTACCTCGCCCTGCGGCGGGCTCAGGCAAATCTCTACACCGACAATGCCCATCTGGGTGACTGGATCATGTTCTTCCTGCAATCGCTGAAGAAACAGGCGGACGTTCTGGCAAAGAAACTTGAGAGGGAGAAGGATCTTCTGGCAACGCCAAAACTTACTCAAGATATACTCGTCGCCGCCCGTGAGCAGGGACGCGTGACCGTGCGTGAGCTTCAAAAGATAACAGGAGCAAGTCGCAACACCATCAAGTCCCACCTGAAAAACCTTGTCGAAAAGCGACTGCTGACACAAGAGGGCAAAGGGAAAGGCACATGGTATCACCCATGAAGTGCATAAAATTGTTCATATAAGTTCGTGTTCATGGAGCAAAGTATCGGCGACGAAGGTAATGGGCTGATGAGAATCAAGTTTGATTATGATTAACGGAGTGGTGGGGGTAATCAGTAAGACGTGCAGGAACACCCAGCCGGGGCTAGGGTTCCGCCATTCAGTCTGAAAATAGATGTTGCGGCCATATCGGCCGGGTGTTTCACTTAGCCTATGCCGATCAAAATCGCACTTCTTGTTGATGATGGGGCGCCGGTCAATCCGATGTTTTTCCATGATCCTCCGTACGCCCATTCGCTACTGATGCCGAACTCCTTGCTCCGTGATTTTGCAGATCTCTGTGGGGAGTACGGGGTGAGGGGGAAATTCAGCGTATTGCCCATGCCGTGCTGCCTGGGCGGCATTGATGGCAAGTTGAGCCATGTTTCCGCAAGCCACCTGTCAGGCTTTCTGAAACTGGTACGTGGCCGGATTGCGCATCGCTTTGACATTACTCCAGAGATTCTGACCCATCTCGCCGCCTACCGGATGGAGGGTGGATTCGCCCATGTGTATGAAGATGAGTGGGTTGCCAGGGCTACAGTGTCGGAGATGACCGACTACATAGCGTTAGGGCTGGAGATTCTGGAGCATGTGGGCCTGCCAGCCACCGGGGTGACCAGCCCGTGGAACACCGGCGAATCCAACGAAACCCAATACGCCCAAGCCATCGGGAATGCTCAGTGGCGAGTTCATCGCCGTCCCATTACCTGGTACTTCCTTCATACGCTTGGTGATGGTCAGCCACGGGGGCCGTCTGTGAGTTACCGTAACCCCGATACCGGGCAGGTGGTGGTGTCGATCCCGGCGACGACCAATGATCCCTTCTGGGATACCCAACGCCCGATGTCAGTTTCGCGCCATATGGCACGTTCTGCCGCCAATGCCGGTGTCGATGGACTGCTCTCCCGGGACGGCAAGTGGGGGCGGATCACGGAGGTCATCCGACATGACTGCCCGGTTACGATTCTTACGCACTGGCAGTCCCTGTACTCGGACGGTTCGAGTGCCGGGCTCCGGGGCTTGGCTGATTTGTTTAAACGCTTGCGAATACGTTATGGAGATGACCTTCAGTGGAGTACGTGTAGCGAACTGGCGGAACAGGTGGCAAAAGGATAGGAATAGGGAAGTTCCCATGAATGTGAAGCAAAAAGCGGTGGCAGAGTTGAATCCAAGGAGTCACGCACTCGTTATGATGCCTCCAGGGATACCATCCGTTAGGTTTTGCGTGTGGTCATCCGGCGGCCTCGCTCGAAGAAGTACTGAAGTGTCTCGAACTTCACCTCGGGCGGGATCGAATGATCGGAGTGGATCACGTAACTGCACCCCATGTCCATGAGGGGGGTGATGGTGCGATCCATTTCGGCGTCCAGAATCGCGCGGTCATTGCTGATGATGGCCCGGGCATCGACGCCGCCAAAGAAGGCTATCTGCTTGCCGTACTGTTTCGCCAGCCGGGGCATGTTCATTCCCGCCTTGACCTCCATGGCCTGAAGGCAATTCATGCCGGCCCGGATCAGGCCGGGCACCAGGGGTTCGACAAAACCGCAGGAATGCACGATGACTTTCAGTCCGTTCCCGTGGAAAAAGTCAAACAGGCGTTTGTGACCGGGTTCCACGATCTCTTCGTACATTTCCGGCGACATGAAGGGACGCTCCTTGAAACCCATGTCCTCGTAAACAAAGGCGCCATCCGGGAGTCCCTCTTCGGCAAAGAGTATTTCGAGGTGACGGATGGTCATGTCAACATAGGTCATGACCATGTCCCTGACCCAGTCCGGATCCAGCGCCATGCCGACGAGCATGTGTTCGTGTCCGCACAGCGGGTGTATCTGTTCAAACGGGGCAACCCCGGCCCAGCAGAAAAACTCCTGGTTCTTGTCCGCCTTGGCCCGCTCATTTCGATAGTTCTCGAAAGGGATACGGCGCCGGTCGGTCAGGATGAGTTTGGGTTTGGCTTTTTCCTCCCAGGTGCCGCGCTCGGTGACTGTGAAGTCGACATGTTCGGGAGTGGTCGAGTGTTTCTTATGGCGGCGGAGTTTGGCGCCGTTGCCGTCGAGGATGAGTTGAGTGTCCTCATTCTCCTCAATCACAACCGGGGTGAAGTCGAGATCTGCGGTACTGTTGAGCCAGCCGCCTGTTCGGAGGTCGAGTTTGAATTGTTCGATAAAATCGCCTGTGAGAAGTTGGGTGTCCTGCCACAGTTTCCGGGTTTCCCCCCATAGATCCTCATGGCAGGGACTGTGGTCAACGGGTTTCAGCGAGAGGACATTGGCAAAGCGCTCTTTTCCGGTCATGGGTTGCATTGTTAATCTTTCCGTTTCTTTTTTTGTCAGGCTATCAATATGAGGACCCTTTGTGAAATTCATTTTTTGCGCCCGTGACAGTGGCTTGAAAGGTCAGGGTTAGGACGATGAGGGTTGCGCCCAGGACGTAGAGGGAGCCGAATCCGAACCGGTCTGCCACCGGGCCGCCCAGGATCGCGCCCAGCAGGCTGGCGATGCCCACGACGGTTTCATTGATGGCCACATATCGCGCGCTGCGGCCCGGGTGAATCAGGGCATGGAACACCAGGTAGAAGAAGAACCCTCCCGCGTAGAGACCGAACAGAACGGCGCCGATCCCCAGCATCAGGGGCATACGCGCAAATCCCAGCGCCACGGCCCCCAGAACCCCGGCCAACCCGAAGGCGAGTACGCCGCCCTTCCCGAACATCCACGTCCGGCTCCGGCATAGAAATAATCCTGTGAGCGCCTGAACCAGACTCAGGAGAAAGAAGAGCAACCCCTGGAGACTTTGGGAGAGATGAAGACTGGCCTCCGCCCGCGAGGGGAAGACACCGCGAATGAAGGAAAGCACCAGAATCCCCGTCCCGCCCGCAACCCAACCCACCCAGGCGAGATCGGGTTTGTCTGAATAGTCGATGCCGGGGGCGGAGGCGGCTCCAGATCCGTTACACTCCTCGGAGGCGGGTATCGGCGCCCTGACAGCCAACTGCTTTAACAAATAAACCCCGACACCCGTTACGGCGGAGGCGCCAGCCGCAAACCAGCAAGCGTACATCCAGCCGGGCCGCGTTGCCGATCCCAGTTCCATCAGGAACCCGGACACAAACGGTCCGCAGGCGAAACCGAAACTCCAGGCAAATGTGTAAAGTCCGGTCGAATAGGCGACCGTCTTCCGGTTGCCGGCATCCACGGCCTTCATGAACACCTGAAAGGGAACAAAGAAAAGAGCCGTGGCGGCGCCGGCACACCCCATCAGGCAATAGATGCCCACCGCGCCCGGTATGATCGTGAAGAGCAGACTGATCACGGTCAATCCCCCCAGCCCGATCATCATCAGTCGGGCGGCATTGGTTTGGGTTACACGGCGTCCAAGCAGGGGGCAGGTCATCAGATAGGTAATGCCCCAGATGGTGATCGTGTTCGCCACCACCGTTGCGCTGGCCCCAAGACGCGCCATGCGGACGGCATTGATGAAGAAAAATTGCGCCACCACCATGTCGGCGATGGCGGGGAGAAGATAAATCAGAATCGGCAGGGCGCGGGGGGACGGGATGGGCTTCATGGCAGGGTGATGGTGATGGAATGGATCCGTGCCCCGAGGTCAGACTCATAACCACGGATGCCAACCAGATTCGGGTTGTAGGGTTTCTTTGAAAATATCCGATAGATGCCCGTCCTCGCGGAGTCGGGTTGCGGGACGTCGGGTCGAGTGAGCGCGCCGGCGACACGGGTGAGGTCGTTACTCACCGGAAGTGATAGCGAAGACCCGTCCCAGGGCGGTTGTATCCGCAGAGTCTGTCCCCACTCGCCGTCATCGCGCGAAGCGGCGGCGGTGAGGGCGATGGTGACGGATTGGCCGGGGCGGGGGAGTGGCCCAATGATCCCGGATCCTTCACGGCTCCACCGGGCCGGAAGAAGGGCTTCGCCCGCCTGAATCGGACTGCCTCGTCCCCAGGGCCCCCTCAGGGCCAGAAGTCCGTCATCGAGAATCTTGTGAAGCGCGAAAGCGGGGTGGCCGGCAGCGGGCCTGGCCTCCAGCAGGGTCATGTCGAATGTCCGCAGCCGGCTTTCTGCCGGGAGTGACGTTTTGCTGACAACGCGTCGTGTCGTCATGACTTCGTGGGATAGTTCGGTCAGAACCATGCCATCTTCCACCCCTGGATTGCTGTAGGCGGTTACAATTTGAACGGGTTCGTGTTGGGAACGTGTGGCAAGCCATGACATCAAACCCGGCAAGGCCGGGGCGCCATAGGCGCTCAGGCCGATCACCCGCGACGGGTTCATGAGCGAAAACGGAACGGCATAGGGATGGTAATCGAAAACGGTGAGGGGAGTGCCGATTTTCTTGGAAACCCTTGCGACCCAGGCCTGAGTTCCCTGTTCGTGCCGAACCAGCCAGGGAGCCGGCCAGCGGATGGGATTGCTCAAGGCCGCTCCGGCCAGAATGGCCGTGACTGACACGGCAATCCAGCGGCGGCGGGAGAAGCGGTTGCACAGGGCGGAGAGGGCGGGTGTGAGGGCGACGATGAGGAGTAGGACGAGAGGCAGAAGACGCCTCTGACTCCAGAGTCCCATCTGCTCAAATCCCTTCAAATAGAAAAACAAGGGGGAGAGCAGGACGGTCAGAACAAGCGCCGCCCTCGGGAACAGGGGCGTGTCTCGCAAAAAGGTGGATATCACGCCGGCTGCGAGGAGAAGTCCATATCCCCATCTGACGGCATCCTGAAACTCGCGAATTCCCTGTACCGCAAGACCCTTTCCGGGCCACAGCGAAACGGGAATGAGCAGAGGGGCGGCGGCCATGAGCAGAAGCAGCAGATAATTGAAACGGTTCTTCAGGAGGGCCGACACGGTCTTGCAAATGCGCTCCTTGAAGGCGGCGGAACTGAAACCGACAACTCCGATGGCGAGTGCAAAGACCCCCGCGAAGAGGGCCAGGAGCCGGTGGACGGCATTCACCGAGAGGTTGTGGAGGATGACCTTGATGTTGGCGATATCGCCGTAGGGTTGGCATACCCAAAGGGTCGCGGCGAGCAAGGGGAGCAGTCCTAAGGCGAATCCTGCCAGACTCAGGATCACCCCGCGCCGGGAACGGGTGGGATCGGCCAGAATCATGACCAGGGCGGGCAGGGACAGGGCGATGGAGACGGGGTGAAAACAGACCGCAAGACCGAGGACGACGGGGGCGAGTAGCCTGAAGGAAGGACGGCGAATGGAACAGGACAGGCCGGTTAGCACCAGGCAGGCGAGGGCGGCGCCAACGGCCTCTGCGTGGTAGCCGCGGAAGAAATACGCGGGGAGGGGACTGCCGATGAGCAGGGCGGCGGCGGCTATCCATCCGATCTTCCGACCTGCCGCCGCGCCGGCGAAGAGGATGACGGTGAAAAGAAGAAGCCCCATCACAGGCACAAAGAAGTCGCCGCTGATTCCCCGTGTCACGATTTCCAGTCCGGCGGCCGCAAGAGGGAGAAAGGGGTAGAAATACGGTTGTGTGACACAGGTGGAGAGGGCTGGTATTTCAAAGGAACGGTCGCGGGTATCCCGGCCCCAGAGTTGATACTCAAGGAGAACTGTCCGGCGTTGATCCGGCGGCATACTGAGGAGCGTCGTATCCACGTCATGGAAGCCGCGTCCTTCGACGAACGCCCTGCCCATAAGCCGGTAGCAAGAGGTATCCAGTCCGGTGAAGGTGTCCTCGTGCGGCCTGAGGAGAAGGAGGGCCGAGGCCGCGATGGCGAGAAGCACGCCGACGCGGCCGCATGACCGCGCACTGGGGAGGCTGGGCCACAACCCTGCCAGAATGGAGCCGACAAGAATCCCTGTGGAGAGAACGACGGCAAGGAACCAGATTGACGACACGACACTGATCATGAATTCCTACCTCATGTGCGGTTCATGACTCGGGCCACGGTAGTCGTAACCACGGTAAACGCGGCCATAAAAGTGGGTGCGTTCGATGCATTGGAAGAAGAGCGCGCGTTCCCAGATCCATTGCTCATGGTCGAAAAGGATGGCGGGTCGGCCCAGCAGTTTCGGATCGGCCAGGTTCGTGTCGGGGAAATAGTCATAGGATGATTCACGGCCGCCCCTGTAACTATCGGCAGAATAGACAACGGGATGGCGGGTCATGTAAAAGGCCAACAGGGCGGTGCGTCCGTAGGTCGAGGCCACAAAGAATGGTTCCTTGCCTGTCTCCCTCGCCATGTCAGTCGCCGCCCGTTCCACGCTTCGGGCGAACAGGGGGAACCCGCTGACCCTTTTGAGAACGCGTTCGGTGTTGATCGGTTGCCCGTTGATTTTGATTTTCCCGATGGCCCGGAGCGGGAACGGGGCGAAGGAAATCAGGAGTGCAACAACCACTCCGAGGCCGACGGTCCATCGCCACAGGATTCGGACGGTGCGGTCTGACCTCACATGATCGGCAAGATAGCAGGCGATGGGGACAAGACAGACGACGAACGCGGCTGTGGGCCAGTTCAACTTCACATCCGTGCGGAAGGAAACGGGAAGATAGAAGAGCAAGACCGGCAGTCCGATGTGAAACGCATAGGACATGATGTCCTTCAAGGATGCGAAACTGTTGCCTTGGGCGTGGGTTGGGCTAAAGGCGGTTCTCGCCGCCCGAATCAGGATCCAGGCGGCTGGCGGCCCCAGCAGGGCAAAGACATAGAAGGGATATCCCAGGGTCCATCCGGGATTGTAACGGTAATCGCTGTCAGGCGCGACATCACCCCCGGGCAGTCGCATGGAGCCGATCAGGTGACTGATAGTTGGCCACCCGTGCTGGTAGTTCCAGAGCGCGATGGGCATGGCCAATAGAATCACTCCCCCTAACAAGGCCAGTAGGCCGGTGAGCCGCTGATGGGGGGAGAGTCGCCCCTGTCGGAACAGGAACACGAGCAATCCGGGCAGGATCAGGAGAACCGTGTATTTGCAGAGCATTCCGAGCCCGATAAGGGAACCGAGAAGGAAATACCAACCCGGTGAAGTGCGATGCTCACGGGCCATGATCCATCCGGTAAAGGCGACGGCCAGCCAGCAGGTGTAGTAGGGGCCGTCGGTGGTCATGAACTGGCTTGTGCCGTAAAAAACCGGCACGAGACAGAACAGCAGCATGGCCATCCAGCCAGCCCGGGAATTTCCGTTCGACGCAGACAAGGCGAACCGGGCCAGGATCACCATGGAGACAAAGGCGGAGAGGGCGGCGGGTAGGCGTACCGCCCACTCGGTGATGCCGAAGGCTTTGACGGAGGGCGCGATCAACCAGGCCACGGCGGGGCCCTTGCTGTAATACGACCAGTCCAGACGGCGCGACCAGTCCCAGTATTGCGCCTCATCGGCGACCAGATCATAGGGGCAGAGCCAGATCAGGTAGGCAATCCGGACGAGAGTGATAATCCCGGCGACCGCGATCAGCCGCCCCCAGGTCAACTCAGGCCAGAATGATTTGTCACGTTTTGTCATAAGTCTATGAGGAGCAGGGAATCGGGGACTTTGGGAGCAGGGGCATCAGGTCGGGAACATCGCGGAAGGGGGTGGCCCCACGCGACAGTAACGCTGACACGCGGGTTACGGCGCTTTTCGTCGGAGTATAGTCGCGGGACTCGATACCCGTCGCAATGAAGACGGGTTTTCCGGCGTTTAGCACCTCCTCCAGGAGATCCAGATTGGCGAGGTTGCCGGTGCCGAAGGGAACGGGGCTGAGGACAAGGGCATCCGCCTCGCGAGCCAGCGCGCGGGCCTTGGCCTGGGCTTCGCGACTGACCGGAGAAAAGGGTGTTTCCAGTGCGGTTTCGATGCCGAGAGCCCCGGTTACTTCGGCGTCCATATCGCCTCGGTTGAGTACCCCGCAGGTGATCGTGTAACCGCATAAGGCGAGGCGGCGGAGATACGGTTCGCCGCAACCGCCTCCGGCGATCAGGTGGATGCGGATGCCCTTTCCGGCGCCTGGCGCCGGCAATCGGGGCGCCGCAAGGATGCTGATCCCGCCGCTATGGGGATCTTGGCAAACCCGGACTTCGCAATGGTAAACCCGGCGCAGGGTATCCTCGGTCAGGACAGCGGAAGGCGTGCCGTCGGCAACCAGACGGCCTTGGTCCAGCAAAATCAACCGCTGGCTGAATTCGGCGGCAAGCTGCAGATCGTGGCTGATCATCAGCACGGTAACTCCGTCATCGCGGTTCAACCGTTCCACCAACTGCATGATCTCCAGACGATGATTGATGTCGAGATGGGACGTGGCCTCGTCCATCAGGATAATCCGCGGTTCCTGGGCGAGCACCATGGCCACGATGGCGCGCTGTCGTTCCCCGCCGCTCAGTTCATTTATGGGAGCGTGCCGGATATCCGCCACGTCGGTATAGACCAATGCCCGTTCCACACTCTGGCGATCCTTCGGGGAGGGGCTGGAAAACCGGCCGATCAAGGCCGTCCGGCCCATCATGACAATCTCCTCGACCGTGTAGGCGACCGGGATGTCGAGATCCTGGGGAACCACGGCGATGGCGCGAGCGCGGGCCTCCGGCGCCATGCGCTGGATCGGGGTTCCGAACACCTCCACCGTGCCGGAGGCGGGTGCCAGCAATCCCGAGAGAATGGCAAACAGGGTTGATTTTCCTGCCCCGTTGGGGCCAAGGATGCCCACCATCTCCCCGGCCGCAATCGTCAGGGAGATATCCTGCAAGACCGGTTTCTCGCGGTAGCGCGCGGTCACAAGATTAAGTTGGATGGCAGTGGGCATGGGGGCTTGACCCGACAGTGTTATGCCGCAAGATAAGCGGCGGCGTGAAGCATGTCGGATTCGTACTCCCGTGCGACCCGTGACGAGAAAGCCGCCACGGCTTCGTTGTTTCGGACGAACAACCGGCGACCGCAAAGCGCCTCGAAGGCCAGCACACTGCCCGCGCGGTTAAGGTCTACTAGATCCAACTCAGGAATCGAACTCAACTTGGCGGTCAAGTCCACATAGAAGGTGTAGAACTCAAGCGGAGTCAGCGCAGGGGAGAGTAGGACGCCGATATCCACATCACTGCCAGGGCGAACAATCCCTTCTTTTGACGAACCAAAAAGGGTGGCCAGCACGACCCTCGGATCTTCCGAAAATGCGGCCGCCAGGGCATTCATGTCCAGGGTCATTGGGCACCTGTCACTTCATTCCTGAAAGCGATCAGGTCATCAAGATGATGGGCGAGAATATCAACCAGAACGGCCGAGTCCACGCGTTCATAGCGGTGAACCACGAAATTGCGAAACTGGATCATGGAGCGGTACCGCTCTGCCGAGGCAAGGATTCCTATGGACTCCAATCCGTTGAGGGCATCGAAAGCAGTGGGGGCGGGTGGGCGACCTTCCAGAGAGAGGATGCGTTGGGAAACATCCACAACGACTTCGATGGAGATCTGAAGTGCCCGTTCAATTCCGTGTTTCAGGAAATGGTCGTTATCAAGACGGGTGGTTGTCACTTCGCCCAACCCCTTCAGGCGGGCGATCTCATCGTCCATCACGGCAAACTTCTTTAAGATGACTCCGTTGTATTTCACAAGAAGAATCTAGCACCTGCCGGAATAGGGGTCAACGGCGGAAAGATCGGTCTGGTTCTGTCAGCGGCCAGTCCGGTCGAAACCCTCGCCTTGATTCCCGGTCTCGAACCGGCGCTTTTTGCGGCAGGTTACATACTGGTCGTCATCACCGTTCCCGCCGATCCCGTTGCGGCCCATGAGCGGGTCTCCAAGTGCGGAGTTGCCGGGATCGTTTGTTGTCGCACCGATAAGCGAAAAGCCGCTGGTTGTGACTCTGCCTGACGCCACTCCGAGTCGCCCGCCGGTCTCGCCGCCGACACCGGTACCCACAGTTGAGCCGACACCGGAACCGGAACCAATTTCGGTATCAGATGTTCCCACGCCGGAACCGCCGATAGTAATTCCGGTAGTGTCACCCGAACCCGAGGCGCCATCGCCGCCCCCTCCTGATGCGACCTTGTCGGATCTGCCTGTGACAGATCCAGTGTCCGAAACCAAAACAGAAACACCTTTGGCAGAGGAAGTCGCGAATCAGAACTAGCCTCCGTTTAGAATCGTGGATTCTTCGAAAAAACCAATGCTAAACAAATTGAGCATGGCGTGGTAACAAACCTACCGAGCGTGACGGATGTATTCTTCCGTGTAGGAGAAAAGGTGTAGTAATCGTCGGGTCTGCTCCTTCCACACGAGGGGTTAGCAGCGCATTTCACTCTCGCGATCGGTCAGTTTTTTTGGCTTGCCTTATGACGCAATCTCGCTGAACCTACCGTGGTGCCAGTGTTGTTGGGCCGGGGTAGAACATGAACCATACTGCATGGGATTGGGGCCTTTTCCCGCTGCCGTGGCGGATGGCGTGGCACCGTTGTGCGGTTGCGGGGTGGGCCGCCGTACTCCTGTCGCTTTTCGTTCCCGGTTCC
>JBAWZH010000009.1:0-39098 GCA_037143135.1 bacterium | reverse complement strand
TTTATTATAAACACCTGGAGAGGTGGCTGAGTGGTCGAAAGCAGCGGTTTGCTAAGTCAAAATGGCTATTTTGCGAGCACTCGCACATTGTTGCAACTAGCTGAACAACAATAAGTTACAATCAAATCTCTCTTGCGTGTAATTGCGAAAATCTGGTCATCAACGCCCAAAAACGTGACATAAACTGACATAAACTTTTCGTCGTTTTAGGGGGCGGAAAATCAGAATATTTCGACTGGTTTCCGCTCCTGTTTTGAGCCAGGCTAACCGCCAATATTTTGCGGGTGTTCACATCTATGGCCTTACAAAGAGCGCTAGTTTCTTGTACTAGGTTCGACTCTGGCGACCCCGACCCTGGTGGTCCCATGGAGACCTCCCAGGAATACGAAGGATTTCGCGACGCACACGTCGCAGTCTCATCGGAATAATTCTCTAATGAATGACCAGATTGTGCCTAACAGAGATTGAGGCTGTTGCACATCAGGTGCCGAATGCTCAGGCCGTTCGATTGTCGGACGATGACTGGGTTGTTGCCGTTGTGGCACGGCCTGGGCCGATTGCGAAGAAGTGGCGGGGATGCTCTTTTTGTGGCGAGGCAAAGGCATGTTCTCAACTTGTTTGGGCTTGTGATAGCTTTTGCCCATCGGGCTTAACGAACAACGATTTGCGGACGCCATGGAACCAAGCGCCAGGACTAAGAGGTTGAAAGTAGACGCGTCGTCCGCGCCGATAAGAATTTGCGTACCGGAAGTGTCCTGGCTAATCTTGTCCACGTTAACAGCACCCAACTCGGAGGCGCGGAACTGCTCAAGAATTGTTTTAAGATTTGTTGGTGTGCCTTTAAAGAAAAGCCCGGGACTCCCGCTCACGATGTATTGGCCGCTATTCACCCGCTTCCGGCTCACACGCATATCGGTGTCATTGTCCACTTGGGGAAGCATGACGACGGTGATTTCCTGATTTTCCTGAATGATGCTTTTGATTTCAACTCGCCCACGCCGCCAAGAGACCTCTTCGCCTGGCATCCACGCCTTCAGATCCGGGGCGAGCAGAATTTCCACGCCCTTCTCCTTTATCGTCGCGACCCTGCCGATTAGCGGCGTTAAGGACGCCCATTTGCGAACCAAGCCCTGCACGAAGGGCCGACGGCTTACAGTGATCTTCCCGTGTTTATCGGAGTCCACCTTAACGATGATGGCATCGAACGGCAGTTTCTCGGAGCGCAACAAACCCTCCTGAGGCAAGACTGTAAATTGGGCATTGAAGATCCAACCACGAAGACGATCTATGGCGAGTTCTGCACCGTAGGGATCTTCCTTCGTCACGGTGCAGGAGACCGATTGGCCGAGACGATACTGGACATAAGGGTTGGACGTGAGTCGCCGTCGGGAAACCAGGATCTTCCCGCCCGTTAAATCCACTTCCAGGCCGACGACTGTCATCAATTGTCCCACTGTCACCTGATCATGCGGCTCATCGCAATACCATGAAAACTCCTCAGCGTACATCCAGGCAGAAACCTCCGCCGGTTCCGACAGCTTCAGTTCCAAACCGTTCTCGTTGTTCTCGACAACACGGCCAGTGCAGTTTTGGGCCACACACTGTTCTAGTCTGCGATATTCCGCTTCGTCCATTCCGTTCAATTGGTGTGAGCGCTCAAACAAACTGTAGATCGCCGCTCGCGCGCCGCGATGGTTGCCGACAGCGGCGAGCCAGCACGCTAAATTCTCGGGAGTAACCATGCCACGGTGCAGGACGGAGTCCTGACCAGATTCATCGCCGTCGTTGAGGCCCTCTGGCACGGCTGCGTCGCGAGGCCATGACTCGCGGGTGCGATTCGGCATGGACAAGTGAACCGTGTGCAGGCTACCAATCGCGACATCGCCCAGTTGGTCCCCGTTCGCTTTCGTGATAAACACAAAGCCGAACGCTTCCGGTGCCAGCTTCGTTATGATGCGAACGAACGGCCCGCCGTGTGCATGCTGCACCACATCACAAGGTTGCGGACCCAATAGGGCGCTGGGTTCCGGAACCAACTTATGGAAGACATGATGCGTGGTCATCCGCAGTCGCCCAGATTCCTCATCGATCTGCACGAGCCGAGCAGTGAACGAACGTCCGATCGGCAGATGTTGTACAACCAATTCTGGAACGCACCCACAACTGCTGAACGAAAGATCGCGTGGGCCAAACGGAATCTCCAAGCCGGACTGTTGCTCGCGCGCGACGAGCAACGTTCCCGCATCCATCAGCAACCGTTCAAGCCGACAGACGATCATCGTAAACTCTCGGCCAATGTCGCGATGCCCAATCTTTTCCGTAAACCCATCGAATTGATCCTCAGCAGATGGGTGATGAAGACGCGGCACCGACCGTCCTTCAGGCGTGATGGTGATCTGATCAACTTCGGCCTCCGCGAGGATACCTGGGCGAAACGCCGCGCCCGAAGAGAGCACTCCTTCCACAGACTCAAACTGCCATTGTAGCAAAGATGTGTGCTCTGAAGCTGAGACCTCTGAACTGGTCCTTATCGCTGCGATTTCGCCGGACGTGGTGACATCGCTAGTCTGATAAAGATTTTCCCATTCATTGGGATCAATAGTCCCCTTGAATTCGTCTATGTCCTCTCCAGCCTTCAGTGCGAGCTGGGCTGAGGTCAGTTTGAGATCCGAAGGCGCGCGGCGGGGTGTGCGGATTTCCTCTTCCGTTTCAGGCTCGGCACGCTCCTCGTCGGACGCCTTCTTGAAGCGCAAGACGATTTGACCGGGGTGCTGGTGTGGTGGGTCGATGTTCACTCTCCAAAGTCCATCACCTGCCGAATCAATTACGCTAACGCGACAGCGAGCACCGCGAGGGAATATCTGATCGAGCAACACGCTCTTGTGTTGAGCCGAATTGCGAGGGCAATTCTCAACGATGAATTTGGAAAGCTTTATCGTGCCGAGTTGGTGCAGCGGCGATTGGATCGAGCTAATGATTGCGCCCCACGACTCAGGCAACGACACAATAAATGACGCGAACAGTCGCCGGTCTTTTCCTGCGATGATTGGTCCTGCTCGGCGCTCGACGCACACGAAAAGGCCGGGCGGTTCCGACGTGCAAAGAGAGTCTGCGCTCATTTCCACATGCACCGATTCCGTGGCGTTCGCTTCGGCTATGGGAACTATCGGGCGATACGTTCCGTCGTTGGTGCGTAGGTAACAATTGTCGGGCAAACAATGTGCAAACAATGCGCGCAGTCGATCATTACGGCTCAGATCGAGAGGTCGGGTTTCCTCTCCCTTCTTGTGGCCTTCAAGCGGCTGCAATAACTCGGCTTTAGCGGCAACGGCTTCAGCAAACGCCTCGGGAATCAAATAGTTTGCTCGCGCCCAGGCTTTTGCCGCGGCTGCGGGCAGCTTTATGAAGGCTTCGTCGATTGCTTTCCATGCCTCGCCTCTGAAGTGAAGCAGGCGGTTGGCGAGGAGGGCCGGGTTTGCAAGAAGTTTTGCATCGCTCAGTATTGCGATGGCGAACAGAACCTCATCCGGTGGGCGATCGTCGCGCGATTTTAGCCAGGGTCCGAGCCGGCCTGCCATCTCATCGCAGCAACGGAATATTGCGCGATCTCCACCGATAAATGATTTCCTCAACCCCTCCAGGAACTCGGCAAGGATTGCTTCGACTTCTTCAGACGCCTCCTCTTTTTCCGACTTGGCGATCAATCGTTTCACAAGCATGGGACGCAACACGCCTTCCTCCCATACCTTCGGCCACGCCCAATTGCACACGACGGACTGCCATGCCGAGCCGAGCCGTTGGAAGTTCTTCCGGATCGAAAGGGCGTGTTCGATGGCAATTTTCAATTCGCGACGACGATTCTTGTCGCGGATGGAGTCAAGCAATTCGTCTGCGGCGATGTTCACTTCCGTTTCCACCAGGGAATTCCGGACCGTCTCTAGGAGTGTGCGCGGGTCATGGCCATCCTTCGCGGGAGCGGTGTTCCAAAGTTGTTGCGAGAAGCCGTCACCCCGAACGAGCAAATCAACATACCGAGCGAATGCCGCGCCCGCAGAGGACACTTCGTCCCAGCACGCCATCAGTTTTAGTGAAGCATCGAGATCATCACGACAGCCGGACATCACACTCGTCTGGCGTTGGCGCACTTCCCGAAGTGTGGCTTCATCCCAATCCCGGTCAAACACTAACAGCGACTTCAATCCTTGAGTTGCCACCGCCACTACAGCGGTCATTTCGAACGCGCAGGCAAACCGATCAGCGATTACCAGCATATTACCGACACGCGGATCCTGCCGAATGTTGCTCAGTTCGACGCCGTGCTCAGTCAGATCGCCGTCGGGGTCGAGCGCGCCTTTCATCGTCAAGCTACGCGAGGCGCGCTTCAGTTCTGCCGAGTCGGGCACGTCCAGCCACGGAAATCGTTCTGGATCAAGGCTGGTCACTCCGGCTTTCTTTGCGCTCAACAACACCTGCTCCAATGGGGAACGGGAAATTTCCGGTAGCGAATAAAAAACAAAACAACGAGCCGGGTTGTCGTCATCCTCGCCTTGTTCCTTGCCGTATTGCTTCTCCGTATAGAGCAACCAGGCATCACCTGCTTGAAGCCGCCCCGCTCTTCCCCAGCGCTGCTTGCAACCAGCGCGGCTTTGCAAAATCGGCGACACCGAACTAGTCTGCGTTGGCCGGTCCCATTTGTTTTGATTGATGAGACCACTGTCAATGACATGGAGAATACCGTGAATGGTCAGCGAAGTCTCCGCCACGTTCGTCGAGACGACCACGCGGCGCTCGGCGGGTTGCTCTTCCAGCACGTGCTGAAATTCGCTCGCCTTCAATTTACCGCGTTGGCGGCTGGTCGAAATGACCACGCGAATCCGTCCCGGCACCGGCGGGTCTATGGTAAGGTTCGCGCGGTCGGGCATCCCTTCGTAAATCTGCCGCGCAGTTTCAGGAGTGAACCATGGATAAAAACTCACAGAGCCTTTGAGTGGATAAATGGGATTAGGAACCTCTACCTGTTTGCCAGCACGCTTAATCGTTATCGTCTCAGAGTTGATCTGGTGTTCCAAGCTGTCGCAAAGGTTATGAATCTGGCCAGCGTTATTGAGAATCGCCAAAACATCAGCGCGCGGTTTCTTCCCGGCGACCATATGTCCAAGCAGTCCAACGATTCGTTCAAAGACCACGTCATGTGGCTGCTTGCGCTCCTTGAGCGCTTCGTCCTGCTGCTCCTGTTTGAGCGTGGTGTAGAGCGGCAGCGCGCGCAGCTTTACCCGCTCGCCCAGCGCTTCTCTCGCCAACTCTTCCACTCGCTGGCAACAGTTCTGAATTGGTTTCTCTCCGTGGAGAAAGCCCAGTACATCGCCCTGCCGCTCGGTGATGTCGATCTCCTGCCCGGAATTGTCAGTTAGATAGCCGCCGTTCGATGATGTGTCATACATCGCCGCGAGAATCTCAATCGCCTTGCCCGCAACTTGTTCGTGAATTTCCTTCGGCGTGCGGTGGCGGCCTTCCCAATGCAGCTTTCCCTCGGAATCCGGCGGCAGATTCTCGCGAAAATAGTCCAGAGGCGGTTCGTCGTCGCGTCGGAAATGCGGCGATACTTTGAAACTCTTCCCTTCGAACTCCATTAGTCGGCAATTCGGCAATACATTGCCCGCCGCGTCCCGGCGCGTCGGCAGATGTGTGTTGAAATGGTTGATGAATTTATCTGCCGAAATAGTTGCACTTGCGATGATCAGCTTGAGACGTGGGTAGCGCGGCAATAGTTGCGTCAACAACCCGATGATGATGTCGATGTTCAGGCTCCGCTCGTGCGCCTCGTCAATCATCACCGTGTTGATCTTGTCGAGTTCGCCTTTTGCAATCCATGTTATCAACGTTCCGTCTGTGACAAATGCGAGCTTCGTGTTCCAATCCGAATTCGGCGAACCCGAGTGCCGGAAGCCGACGTCGAAACCCGCGCCAAGTTGGCAGCCAATCATCGCCTTCGCGATATAGTCAGGTATGTTGCGCGTCGCCTGGATACGCGGTTGTGTGACAACGATTTGGCCGTAGCGATAGAACATTTTTCGATCAATTTCGCTCACCTTACGCATCGAAGCGCGAGAGTCGGACGGCGGAGTTGTGTAATGCCGACGCAATCCCTTGGAAAGCGGCGTGTGCTTGATAGCAGAGGTGGCTGCGGCCAGATCTACATCGGTTTCGATAGGAACCGTCCAATACTCTTCACGGACATTCCCCTCCGGGTCCTTGTAGTTTTCCGGCAACTCGACCAAGCGATATGGGAGATACGTGCTCTTGCCCGAACCTGTCGGTCCGACAACCACGACCACTTGCAGGCCGGGGTCTTGAACAAAGAAGTCAAACATCTCAATCAAGCGATCGTCTTTAATGCCAAACTTTTTTTCATCAAGCGGTGCTGGATAAATTTCCTGCGCATCGTGCGGGCGGTCTTCGCGCTTGAATCGTCCGAGGTCGCTGGTCAGACGCTTAGGGTCAAGGATGGGGCGTAGCGCGCGCACCTTGTAGTAAGCCTGTCCAATCGAGTTAATCTCGCGCGCGTGCTGGGCACGACAGCTATCGCACCGCTCTGGCCGTGACCAGCCTCGGACGCGCCCGGACTGATACTTCGTGTCACTATAAGAGAACGAATTGTTGCAGTCCTTGCAAACGCAGTTCCATTCCTTGCTCATATATATTCTCTTACTCCCAAATTGTTTCGCTAGCGGCGAAGCGCGTGCCGCCACGGAAATAATGCGGAACCACGCGCAACCGCCCGCGCTGGCGCATCAACGTCATGGCTACGGCGCGGTAGAACGCAATCGCTGCGGGTTCGAATCCAGTGTGATACATGTTTAGCACGAGTGCGCGTCCGGCATATGCGACGTGCAACTCTGTCAACTGCTTCAGCGAATATTGAAAACAGAATTCATCTGACTCTGCGAGCGGTCTCGTTTGCGAAACCTCTTTGTTGCGATACCACGCCCAGTCCACCATCGGATCAAGTTCGAGATGTCTCATGCTCATCAGCGCCACCGAGATTTCGACTGGGTTGGCAGGCGCAGGCGCAGAATTCATCGGCAGAATTCGTAGAGGGAACGGCTTTGCCTCCGAGCCATCCGCGTAAATGACACGCACGTGCCCCGGCCCCTGGCCAGCGCCGGCTCGCACGAATTGACCAAGAATCTCCGTGCTGACTTCGTGCGGTTGATTCGACATGTTCACTTTGCCACTTGTGGGCAGGGCCTCATCGATTTCGGCCTTAAGACGTTCCATCATCCGCCGCCGTCCTTTGGCCGTAGTCAACACACGATCGGAATTCAAATTCCTGTTTTGCGTCGAGACTGGAAGAGTTGATCTAGGCCGAGCAATTGGCAGAGCGATGGCGTGATTGTCCAATTCTTCCACGACTTCAATCGCGCCAACGCCGAGGTCGCGAATCATTCCCATTAATCGGATGCGGTTCTCCGCCACGGCGACCAACGCCTCTTCAGCCTTCACCGATTCGATGTTCAACAATGCTTCCACCTCGGCGATGTGTATGGACAACCCATTGGGCGGAAAAATGGAGGATCCAATTGTGAGTACCGGCGGCTTGTCACCGGCTGGAACAGTTACATCTGTGACCAGAAAGCTCATCTCCTTTTGCAAGTGCTCTAGGTGCGCACGCGTCATCAGGTCAAAATAACGCGGAGCAAGTGGGACGACGGGAATTTCACCGCGCTGCAATATTGCCTCCAAGATGGGGCGCTCGCCCGACTCGGCTCGTATACCAATTTTGGAAAGCCGGCCCTCCAATTCACCGAGACAGATGCTGTAACGCAGTCGCTCGGCTTCCAGATTGGCTCCCTTCTCAATGCGCCGCCGCAGGGCGACGGCTTCGCCGATCAGTTGCCGCAAAACAGACGAAGCCGGATTGGGTTCAGTGCTTATGTCTGATTGCCACAAGTCGGCGCGAATTAGGTAGAGGGAGTAAGTGGCCATGTGGGGTTTCCATCCGCGCTTGAATCATTCCTTCTTGATGCGGCTAGCGATCATTTTTTTCTGCGCCATCTGATCCAGCGAACGTGTTGTCTCCGGGCAAACCATCAGTATCACGCCGCGTGCCGCTGCCGTCTGACGAAAAGACTCCTGCCGTGCGGGTTCCAAGTCGTGGAAGTCGAAGGGAACGGCCACCGCGACAACTGTTGGTTTTAAATCGGTGTCACGACGGATCACGGCTTGTTCAATGTCTCCGGAAAGCTCGACCGCCAGCGAGGTCGCGACGCGTGGGCGAAGCAGGACCGAAAGCCGTTCCCCCGGTTGCAGCCGCATCCGTTCACATTCCCAATCGGGCAGTGGCATGGCGTCGAAATTGCCGGCGGCTACGGACAGACGTTGCACATACTCACGCCCGTGAAAGCGCGGGAAAGTGCGAATGTCCAAGTCGCGTTCGTCATCTTCCACGTCCAGCCCTAGTTTTTTGTTGTCAGGTTGGAGCCGCGCCTCTTCGTCGTCGCGATTCATTAACGAACGATCCAGCAACCCGCCCATCAACGCAAGGCGTGAGTGCGTCAACACATGCTGATAAAGGTGCCGTTGTTCCGGCATGACATCGCCCGACAGAACAAGGTCCGGATAGGCGCTGCTGAGAATGATTCCTTCCACCTCCGGCAACGACCACACGCCGTGATGGACGATGAACGCGGCGCGTTCCGGCGACATCAATCCTTGCCGGGCGAGGAGGTCAATCACCGGACGCAACCGAAGGGGAAAACCCGTGAGTGCGAGATAAAGTGATCGTCCTTCATCCGCCTCGATGCGACCATGCCGCGTGTGTGCCAGACGGACTCCGTGCCGTGCTGCCAGACGCACGATGTCTAGCGGCACACAGCCGCCCTCGACGGTCTTGGCGAATTGTACGCGGAGAGGAATACCCACTCGGTAGGCTTCGGAGAAAATCGTGAGTGTCGCAGCGGTCGCGCCTGCCAGTTCATCGTAGTAACCGCCCTGTCGCGTGCCTTCTTCATACACTTCGCTGGTGAGAAACACTTCCACACCAATGTCCGCTTCATCTTTGCGGTGCTCCATGGTCCAGATGGCGAGCACCACGTCTTGAACGCAGAACCGGTAAGGGCGCGTTTCTGTGCCGCGCGGCAACTTCGCGCCTGGCGTGCGCTCGTGATGCCGTCCGCTGACGACTTGCTGATAGCGCGCCAGAGCGTGTTCAATTTGAGGCTTGGTGAGTCCTCGGACTCCGACAGGGAGTTGGGTCGTGGCGAGAGTCTGTTCGTTGGTCATGAGTTTCCAGAGGCTGGTCGTTAACCAGCGCGTCCAATTTTATTCTCATTCCACCAGTTGTTCCCTTGAAACACAGCCCCTTCTTTATCAATTCTGCCAACTTTCTCCTCATTTAACCAGTTCGTACCTTTGTGAATATTGCCTTGGCTGTCAATCCTGCCGACGACTTCTTCGTTTAACCAATGTGTTCCTTTGATCACATTCCCATCATTGTCGAACCTTCCTATAATCTCTTCATTCAGCCAGTTTGTGCCGCGGTAGATGTTTCCATTTTCGTCAACCCTGCCCTTTAATTCTTCGTCAAACCAGCTTGTTCCAGAGTAAATATTCTGCCCTCTGAGCTTTTCGGCAGGCGTGAATTTCGAGATAAGCTCACTGTTTTTCTTCTCATTCAACCAGTTCGTTCCTTCATATACAGCCCCTTCTTTATCAATTCTCCCAACCTTCTCTTCATTTAACCAGGTCGTGCCTTTGTGAATGTCGCCTTTGGTGTCAATCCTGCCGACAACTTTTTCATTCAAGAAATGTGTTCCGCGAAATATGTTTCCGTCATTGTCGATCCTTCCGATTTTCTCCTCATTCAGCCAGTTGGTTCCACGATAGATATTTCCGTCTTTATCGATTCTGCCTTTCAATTCTTCGTTCAGCCAGTTTGTCCCAGCGTAAATCTCTCGATCTTTCAGTTTTTCAACAGGCGTCAACTTCGCGACCAACTCACCGTTTTTTTTCTCATTCAACCAGTTGGTTCCTTCATACACAGTCCCTTTTTTATCTATCCTTCCCATTTTTTCTTCATTCAACCAGTTCGTGCCTTTGTGAATTACGCCTTTGTCGTCAATCCTGCCGACGACTGTTTCATTTAACCAATGTGTCCCGCGAAATATGTTCCCATCGTTGTCGACCCTTCCGATTTTCTCTTCATTCAGCCAGTTTGTGCCGCGGTAGATGTTTCCCTCTTTGTCAATCCTGCCCTTTAATTCTTCGTTCAGCCAATTTGTCCCGGCGTAAATCTCACGACCTTTCACCTTTTCTACCCACAACGTCGTCTTCGCGACCTGTTCACCGTAAAGACGCAAGTAGGTTTCCACACGTCGTGGATCTGCTCCCACCTCGGCGGCTACCCTCTTCACGGCTTCGTGGATCTGTCGAGCTTCGTGCTGCGTTGGCTCTCTATTGCATCCCATACTAAACCTCATGGTTTCTACAATCGCGTCATGTTAAACGCACCTTCCAGAGAATCCCCCCGCGTCACAAAGAGCAAGAGTGCGGAGCGGAGACTGGCGGCCTTGCTCTGATCCGAATCCTGCTCCGTATGCGGGAGGGAGTCAAGCAGTCCCTATATATGGGATTAGAGCAGGGAGCCGATAACGGTGAGGGGGAATTACTGCCCCTGCACGAACGGCCTATTTAATGTGGAAATGCTCGTGAAGAAGCCGATCCAGTTGACCAGCCAAGTACAAAGGCAATGACGGAAGCGTGTAGGTTACATCCCGAACTCCGTCTTTATCCCCAATCTGAACCGTAAATGAACCGATTGACGGCTGGTCCATGTTCAGTCGCACGGCGAGATCTCTCTTTTTTTCGGCAAGAAAGACCTGAAGGGACTTGAGGCTTCCCGATGTACCGGCACGGACCTCGATTGGGATGATGTGGCCTTCGTGAGCCCAGAGATAATCCACTTCCGCATTGGCGTTCTTTTCCTCGCGGTGCCAGTAGAACAAAGGACGTTCCTCAAAGGCAGGGCCTATACTACGCAATTCCTGACCCACAAACTGCTCCGCAAGTCCGCCCTCCTGAACGGTGAGAAGATCCGCCGCGTCCGGCAGGTTCAGACCGCATAGGTTGTTGCAGATCCCAATGTCTACCAGGAGCGGTTTGAAGTGGCTTTCGGATGCCTCCGCGCCGAGCGGAATCCCATTGGCCGAGGTGTGTCGAACGAGCGTCACGATTCGGCTTAATTCGAGCAGATCGAGCGCGGTCCGCAGTTCTTCGGAACGTGTCTCCCGACTGATGTTCACATAGCGAACCTTCCGCCCGATGTTCTTTGGAACATAACGCAAGACCTGGCGCATGTTCCTCTGCTGGACGCGCGTCCCGTACTTGGCAAAATCGTCCTGCAGGGTTGTGGTAATGGATGACAGGATTCGCTGCACCTCCAGCAGGTCGTGCCGCTGGGCATACGCTGCCACGGCAGACGGCATGCCACCGACGAAAAAGTACACTCGGAGCAGATCGCGGAGTTTGAGGCTCACGGCGGTGCCAAGGTCGTCACCTATATGAAACCCATCCAAGTGACTCGCGAGCGTTTCCTCCCCAATCGCCCGGAGGAACTCCTGGAACGTCATGGGGTTCATGTGCAAGTATTCGATCCGACCGACCGGAACAGAATGCTTGAATTCACGCAGGCTGAAATCCAGAAGAGAACCCGCCGCAATGACATGCAGGTCAGGCATCTCTTCGTGGAAGTACCGGAGGCAGGCAATAGCCTTTGGGCAAGCCTGAATCTCATCGAGAAAGAGCAGGGTCTGACCCGGCACGATGGGCTGATTGAAATATAGACTCAATTCCTGAACGATGTGCCAGGCTTCCATCCGGGTGAACAGAGGATGGAGTTCCTCCTTCTTCTCCAAATTCACCGTCAGGAAGGACGGGAAATGGCTCTTCCCGAACGTCTCTACCAGGTAGGTCTTACCCACCTGCCGGGCGCCTCGCACAATCATCGGCATCCTACTGGCGCGGCCTTTCCACGCCATGAGTTCATTTTCAGCCATCCTCTTCATGAATACACCATTGGTTAATAACGGTTATGTGTAACAAACATGATTGGATAATGACACATTTAGCCAGGCGTGCAAGTCTTTATGAACGCTCCATTCATCGAAGCACTGAAATTAGAGAAAGGGCGGATTTCGGGATGACGTAACCGATTGACATAAACTCAGATAGGGCACGAAGCCAATGCCCAGGGTTTCGAGGGTCGGTATCACTTACCGACTCCCTTGGAGCTTTCCATGCACCCATGACTATCTCGTGGTGACTTATCGCCCGTGCCAGTCTGGCGCATGAACAACAATGAACAGAATTACGCGGAAATATCGGTTTGTCCCCAAGCAATGCAGAACATGCCTGAGTCATCCAGTGCGTATTTTATCACTGATTCCGAGGGCGACATAAAAAGAGCAGAGGTGGTGGGCGAAATCATGAAACTTATCTGGACGCTTGCTGATCGGCACCTGACTTCCCGGCAGAAAGCCATATTTCACCTTTTCTTTCAGTGCCGCCGTACTCAGGAAGAGATTGCCGGGATGCTGGATATTTCACAAGCAACGGTCAATCATCACCTGATAGGAAAGATAAAACGGGGCAAACCTGTAGGCGGGGCCATTCAGAAAATACGCAAAAGCATTCGCAAGGTGGCTGCGAAGAATGCAGGAAAAGAAACGAGTAATCCTCAGTTGATCGCTGTGCTCAAGAATATGGTTGATCAACCCGTGACTCGCCGGACCATGACCAGCCATCTCAATAACCTTAGCCGGAAAGTATTTTGAACTATTTTCGAAATCTATCCCGAAAAGTACCTATTTTTCTGCGTCTATACGGAAACATATATCGAAAGACCGAAAAAGGGAGTGCCGCATTGTGGGATGGTTTGATGCAAAACCTATGACTGAGAAGAGGGCCGTGGCGTATTACCGGCACTCTGCCCAGGACAAACAAGAGTACAGTGTGGAGATTCAGCAGGAGCATGTACGCAAGTTTGCCGCCGATCATAACATTGAAATCATCAAGGAATTCGCCGACCGGGGCATAACCGGCGTTGTCGTCAAGGACAGGGACGCATTCAACGAGATGATCAAGGTCTATGTGGAAGGCGGCAAAGAGAAATTCGACTATGTACTGGTGTTTGACGTGTCACGCTGGGGCCGATTTCAGGATGGCGACGAGTCCGCCCATTATACCTGGCTCTGCTCCAGTCGCGGCATCAAAGTCATTTTCTCCAGCATGGGATTCCAGAAAGAGAACGACCTATTTTTCGGGGTCTACCTCAATTTTGAACGGTGGCGCGCCGCGAGATACAGCCAGGAACTGTCTGAAAAGGTCTGGAAAGGCTGTTCCAAGATCGCCTCCTACGGATATTGGGCCGGAGGCATGGCCCCTTACGGGATGCATCGCCTCCTTCTCGACGAGCAAAAGAAACCGGTACGAGTGCTTATACGGGGTGAGCATAAGGCGATTCATAACCAGCGGACAACGTTAACACCCGGCGATGAGCGCGAGGTGGACACCATCCTCGAGATTTTCAAGCTCTTCGTGAATAAACACCGCCCACCCGACGCCATTGCCGCCATGCTCAATCAACGTCAGATCCCCTCGCCAGGAAAGAGCGCGTGGACCCGGTCAGCGGTCTACGCGATCTTGAGAAACGAGATTTATGCCGGAACCATGGTCTGGAACAAGACCTCCCAGAAACTGAACACAAAAAGCATTCATAATCTGCCGGCTGACTGGGTCCGGACCGAAGAGGCATTCCAGCCGATCGTGCCAATGCCACTTTTCGCCCAGGCACAACAGATCATTCACGAGCAGGAAGAAATACTGCGGCGCAAATACTCGGATGCCGACATGCTCTCCCGGCTCAACGAGTTGTACCGGCAGTACGGAACGATCAACCACGGTCTCATTGCCTCCAACGATGAGATGGTGTCACCCGCCCGCTATATCAGCCGTTTCCATTCACTCAACATGGCCTACCAGGCAATGTTCGGAGAGGTCATCGCGAAACGGAAAACCGAGATCGTTGAACAAGTACGAACCCTGGTACATAAGGTCGACAGTCAGGATGATTTTATAGTCATCAACGGATACGCAAGCATGCACATCCAGCCTTGCGTTCCATTCCCCTGTGGCTACGAGGCCTACTGGGCATTCCGTCCCGATACTCGTGAAAAAGTGGATCTCACACTCGGGGTTCCCCTTTCGAACAACGGTGAATTTCAGATTCTGGGCTATGCGGTCTTCCCGCGTCTAATGACCTTCAAACCGGAAGTCAATATCCGGAGCACCACGGAGGATCGGTGGGACATGTATTCCTGGTCGCTTGCCGATGTATTGGCCAACTTTTCACAATAGGAGGAATAAAATGAAGAAAAGCTATGCAAGTATTGTTCCAATGTCCGAGCGGGTCTACGAGACCATTCCGCTGGATAAAATAGTCGTCATAAACCCGCGGAACAGGGAGGCGCGACAGTTCGAGGAAAACGTCCGGAGCATTGACGCCGTGGGGTTACTGCAACCCATTAAAGTCAACCGCCGAAACCTGGCGAAAACGCAAAACTATGAGCTTATTTGCGGAGAAGGTCGCTGTCTGGCCTGCAAAAAGCTCGGGCACACGACAATTGAAGCCGAGGTAGTGGACTACGACGAAGAACGCGCCTATATCGAATCCCTGGTGGAAAACATGGCCCGGGTTTCACCCGGAACCATGGCGTTTGCCCGAGAACTCAAGCGCATGCACGATGAGGGGGCGCCACTCGAAAAGATCGCGATCATCGCGTGCAAGCACCCGACCTACATCTCCAACTTTATCCAACTCGTTGAACAGGGCGAAGACCGGCTAATCAAAGGCGTGGAACAAGGACTCTTCTCCATGTCATTCGCGCTACAGGTTGCACAGTCCGACGACTCTCAAGTGCAGAACGTGTTGATGGATGCGTTCGACAGTGGCTTGATCAATTGCACCAATATGACAAACGTACGCAAGATCATTGAGCTGCGCATCAACCATGGGAAACGTCCGGACAAACAGACTGGGCATTCAGCGTCAGCTTCGAACTATACGGTCAGGGATCTCACGAAGGATATTTCAAGAATAACCAAGGAAAAGGAGGGGTTTGTGCGTGAAACAACGACCAAGGAAAACAGGCTATTCACGATGCTCAACGCCTTGAAAACCCTCGCTGAAGATGAGCATTGGCTGACTTTGGCAAACCAGGCGGGCATTTCCGAACCACCGGCTCTTGAGGGAAACTACACAACCACAGCGCGGCAGTGAGCTGCAGGAAAGAAATAATATGACTATTGATGCAAAGACGTGCGGAATGGATATACCCATCGGGGATCTTGTCCCTTTGAATAAACGCGACGCCAATTTCAAGAACAGCCGTGGTTATCGCAGGCTATTGGCGACCATAACCGCCGTGGGTCTGATTGAACCGTTAGCGGTATATCCGGAGAACGGGCGTTACGTCATCCTGAACGGATTCATGAGATACAAGGTGTGCGAAGAAATCGGGGTTACCATGCTTCCCTGTCGGATCTATCAGGATAAGGATGCATACACCTTCAACCACATGGTGAACAATATCTCCGGTTTCCAGGAAATGAGGATGTTGCGCAAGTCCCTCGACAAACTTGACGAGCAGACGGTGGCCGACGTCTTTGGCCTGAAATCCATCCGGTACCGCCTCGCCCCAACATTGCTTAAACAGCTGCACCCGCAAGTCGCAAAGGCGTATGAGAACGAATCCATCGGCAGAAACTGCGTCAAGGAAATGACGTCTGTCTTACCGGATCGCCAGGTTGAAATCCTCAAGGAGATGAAGACAAAGCATAATTACAGCCTTGCCTTCCTTCGCGCCCTCATTTTGGGGACCCCTGAACAACAGAAGAATCCGCATAGGTCCTTTCGGAAAGCCTGGTCAAAGGATCCCTCGAAGCGGAAATTACTCGTCGCACGACTGGATGAGGCGGCGCGGCAACATGATTTCTACAGCTCCTTGTACAGGCGGTACTCCACCGATCTGCTGAAAATATGCTTCTACGTCAGGCAATTACTCACCAACCCCGGTCTTGCCGCCTACCTGGAGGGAAAACAGCCGGACATTTTCAGTAACCTGAAAAGCATCGTCTTTGAAACCCCGGGCTGAATACACCGACAGCAATCCCATGACACCAGTATCCAAGCCAGGGCGCCATGTGTTGCCGGAACTCGATGCCTTGAAGGCCGGATCTCCTCGCAATGAGATCGCGTCCGCCCTCAAAAATGTCGCTATTCAACTGACCGATTCCGATAGGCTTGAGAAGGCTCTTCTTCGTGAGGAAGCCATCCAGAAGTTGTCCGAAATTGGGATCAAGTCAGCCGCCAAAGTTGTAGATGCGGCCTTTGAGTCAGATGACATCACCCGGCTCTCTGATACCGATCAGGGTAGCGCTATGAGTTTTTGCGATCATGACCCATGGCCGGACGAGGTTTCCGGGAAACACCTGCTTACCGAAATTGCCCAACTCATCCGCCGTTACGTTGTTCTTCAACAGGAAGCTATTGATGCCATCTCCCTGTGGATTGTCTTTGCGCACGCGCATGAGGGGGCTCAAATATCTCCAATCCTCTGTCTGACGAGCCCCACCAAACGATGTGGCAAAACAACACTCCTTCACCTTGTGGGAAGTCTTGTCCCCCGGCCCTTGTTCGCGGCCAACATCACGCCGGCGGCGATCTACCGGACAATTGAAAGGCATATCCCCAGTCTCTTGGTAGATGAGGCCGATACGTTTGTCCGGGGAAATGAGGAACTGAGAGGCATTCTTAATTCCGGTCATTTGCGCTCTGCAGCCATTGTGGTGAGAACCGCCAGAGGCGATTTTGAGCCGAGAACCTATAGGACCTGGTGCCCGAAGGTTGTGGCTCTGATCGGCAGGCTTTCCGACACAATCGAAGATCGTGCCATCATGATCCCTCTGAAACGATGCGTTTCTGGTGAAAAGCCTGAACGGCTTCGGTTTGATTCCCTGGATCAATTGATTCCGGTTCAAAGAAGGGCTTTCCGATGGGCAAAAGACCATGCCACAGAATTGCAATATTCCGATCCCATCATCCCGGTTGAATTAGGTGACCGGGCTGCGGATAACTGGCGTCATATTCTTGCCATCGCTGATTTGGCGGGCGGTGAATGGCCCCGCCGGGCCAGAGTGGCGGCCGTCACCCTGTCTGGTTCGGGAGGCGACCGCGAAGAGAATGTTTGTGAACTATTGCTCCACGATATCAAAGACCTGTTTGAAAAGCGGCAAGCGGACCGGATGTCCAGCGAGGAGATTGTTTTGGCTCTGGCCGATATGTATGACCGGCCATGGCCTGAGTTCACACACAACAAGCCGATGACGAAGGCTAAACTTGCCCGACTTCTGAAGCCTTTTGGCATCCAAACAATGACTTTTCGTACAGGGCCTGATTTGCGGAAGGGGTACAGCGCCCAAAGTTTTCATGACGCTTTTTCAAGATATGCACCCACGCTAAACGTAACACCGTAACAAGTGATCAATTCGACCAGTTGGAGCGTGAAACGTGGAAGGAGTTTTGGGTATTTGGGCTGTTTATGGGTCCGTTACAGATGGCGAAAGTGTTACGTTGTTACGTTTTCAGAGCCCTTCAGAGACAAGCTCTCGCTCCGGCCCCCCCCTTTACCTACGTGTGCAGGAGCCTCCGACTGACCAGGTTGACCTCTTTTTGTCGGTGGGTCCCCCCTGGCATCCTGGGTGTCCAAGCAAGTGAAGCATAGACCTAAGACTTGCAATATTCACCCGCTTGATTACCGCCCCGGCCCGGATGTCCGCAAACGGCATTACAAGTATCGCCACCAGCCACGGATTTCCAAGTACCCCCCGCAGGTAGCGAGTGCTTCCCTGGATCTGGCAGATTGGGTTCCTTTTGAGGGGTCGCCCGTTGAGCAGAAGACGGCCTCCGATTGCCGTTATTCTCCCCCGGTAGGACTTGGTCTCTATCAGGTAAACTTGCCGGTCAGCCACCCTGATGACCAGGTGGTCAATATTGCCGTATTTGAACCTGATGTCATGGGCGACGATGAACCTATCTCTTGGCAAACCGTTCAGTTTATCCCGGACTATTTGCTCAGCCTGCTCCCCCCATGAATTGCCTGCCCGTCGGTACCTGGCGATCTTCCTGATCCTCATGGATGGAGGCGTCACCGGGGGTTAATATACCTTTGGGTGAAGCCGATGGGTCACATGGGAAACTGCGTCAATATGTGTCAACCAAGACCACAAGGATTCGAGATCCCAGACAACCATATCCCCCCCTGAAAACTGTATCTAGCCCCTCTCGGCCAGTTGGCTGCCGGGAGCCTCTTGAATATGGCTCCAGCCAGAGATATATGCTCGTTCCGGAATTTTGTTATCCGGTATCTATTCTTTCCGGACTTTATACCGGCCTTTTTTCCGGCAAAACATGCTGCCTCAACGCGCTCACCCCGGCGCGGATCATCCCGTTATCCCCTCTGGAAACATCCCAACCCCGCCACCACTGCTGCCCTCGGCACAAATTTGACTGCGACATAAGGTCGCACCTTCCGCCATTTTTCAGAGCTGTCGCTAGGCTGGAAAAAGCCCGGATCAGAAAACAATCCGGGCAAGGGAAAAGAATCAAGAATCAGGCTATCTGGAGTTCAGCTTCATCCTCTTGGATCATCACTGGCTCAAGATTCCTGCTGTATTCTTTGGCCTCCACCTCCACGTGGCACATGCCGCCGTTCGCCCGCCAAACGGACTGCTCGATACGCCGGATTATCCAGCTCACATCCTCAAGATCATAGAGCGTCCCCATCGCTTCCGCATGGAGCAATCGCCTGCGCCCGTATGCCGGCTTCATGAAGCCAAAGTCATACTTTTTGAAGCACCATTCCACCATACAGGCGGCGATGATGCTCTTCATCCTGATCTTGTTGTAGTTGCCTATCGTCACCGTCAATTCGCACAACCTTTCCATCGCAGTCTCCTTCCAATAAAAAGGGGCGGACCCATCTGCTGAGCCCGCCCCATGGTTCACGTTCTTTCCTATGCCGCCGCCTCACCTGAGACCTGACTTGCCGGTGGCTGACTGATCAGTCGCCCGGTTCGCTCCTGTTCCTGGGTGGTCGCCGGCCTGGCCCGACCTTTGGCCCATTTTCGCAATGCTGATATCTGGTCACCCATCAGTTTGCTGAGGGGTACCATGTCACCCAGCACCATGCTTATGGTGAGATCCGACGGCTCCTTCCCCTGGCTGAATCCCGCATAGAGGGCATCTATGAAGGCCTGTTCAATCTCCGCGCCGGTCAGCCCTTCCGTGATCTTCGCCAGTTGAGCGACATCAAACACCCCCGGCTTCCTGCCATACTTGGCGATCTGAATCCGCCAGATGGCCTCCCGTTCCTCCCGATTGGGAAGGTCCACAAAGAATTGCTCATCCCAGCGACCTTTCCGGAGGAACTCGGGGGGCAGTTGCGTCACATCATTGGCCGTGGCCACAACGAACACCGGTGCCGACCGTTCCTGCATCCAGGAGACAAATGTCCCGAAGACCCGGCTGGCAGTTCCGCCATCCGATGCCCCTGAACTCTTGGACCCGCTGAATCCTTTCTCGATCTCATCAATCCAAAGGACAGCAGGAGCAATCGCCTCCGCCGTCTGGATAACCGACCGGAGATTGGATTCCGACTGGCCCACAAGCCCACCAAATAACCGCCCGGCATCCAGCTTGAGCAAAGGCCGCTGAAAGACACTTGCCGTGGCTTTAGCAGTCAATGACTTGCCGGTTCCGGGTATGCCGATTATGAGCAGACCTTTGGGGGATGGCAGCCCGTACTCCCTCGCTTTCGGTCCGAAAGCGTCCTTGCGTTGCACAAGCCACGCCTTGAGCAAATCCATGCCGCCGATGTCATCCAGCGACCGCGTGGTGGCACAGACCTCCAGGAGCCCGTTCTTCTTCACCGCCTGAGCCTTTTCCCTTGCCACCACCGCCGGGGAAAGCTCTCCGCTCTCAACCAGCGATAAGGCAAAAGCATTCTCCGCTTCAATGGAGGTTAGTCCCGACGCCGAGTCCAACAGAGTTTCCCGCCGTTCTTTCTTCGGCTTGGATTTCCCCGCCGAGTCAGCAATGTTGTCCAACACGGCACCCAGTTCTTCTTTCCCTGGCAGCGCAAACTCCATCACAACGAACTCCCGCTCCAACTCCGGGGGCAGAATGGTCCTGCACCCGACAATGATCAGAGCCTTACCTCTGGTCTTGGCAACCCGGAGTACGTCCTTGACCGTTCTCGTTAAGACCGGATTCCCGTTTTCCAGAAACTGGTGAAAGTCCCTGAGGAACACCACCGTGTTTTCCGGCAGTTCCAGTACGTGGATCAGCATCTCCTGGGGATCCTGCCCCCCGTGACTGCTTCCATCAGACGTATCCACCAATCCTTCCGTAATGGACCACGCATAAAGACCATGGCCCAATTCCTTGGCAATGGTCTTGATCTCGCCCTCAATCCGTGATTCTTCGCTCGATACAATGTAAATTCCGGGGTATCCCGCCCGGATGTAATTCATAATTGCAGCTTTCATTTCATCCCTTTCTTTTGGCTTTTTTCGGGAGAGACAGGTCAACCCTGACCATCTTCCCTCGATATTGAACATCAAACAGAGTCGCAATGGATTCCGGATCCCGTTGAATGGCCAGCGCCTTACGCGCCGCCTCCCTGGGTGTCCGGGCGTCCACGTCTATCTCCCAGCAAACCCGGATCATCGGTACACCTCCGGGGTTATGTCGTCATGCCACCCTTCCAGCGTGATCAGCGGGTGATAATCAGTGGACTTAAGGTCGAGGTCATCGAGCTTAGCCACTTCCGCCTGTGCCACCAAAACAGCAGCATCGACACAATCAGACTCCACCTGCGCCAGGTAGGTGTCGGTTCCAAAACCGTCAGCCACATAATCCGGGCGCAGCAAAAGCACTGTGAATTTCTTCATGAGTTCCCTTTCTTTATGTTGTTTGTCCCTTTACGGCATCAAACCACGGCACAATCTGGCCAATGGCTTCCGGGTCGCTGTCACTGATGGTGAAGTCCCCATAGAGGATGCCGTCGTAGTAGAGCAGATCGCCGACGAACTTCAGGAAATGCCAGTCTTCATCCGCCAGCTTCACCCGATAGGTGGACAGGTAGGTGACTAGAAATCCTCCGATTGCCAGCAAAGGCCCATCGGATCCCCAGTCATCCAATTGTTCATCCGGGCTTTTCCGTCCGTGATACAGCTTGATGGTCAGCATGACGGCAATCCCTCCCCACTGCTAAAGTCCCTCGTTTCCCAGTGGGTTCCGCTATGCTTCCCGTATGCTCCCACGTAGACCTCACAATCGGTGATGGTGAGGTGAACACAGTCAATCCGCGTCACACTGTCATCTTCGATGGCAAACAACCGCTCGGCCTCCTCGCGCCCAATACAGGTTGCCGTTCCGCCATCAAGTCCCTCCCGCAGTCCCTCGAAGTCATCCACCCAATCAGGCAGATAATTGAGGAATTGCACGCGGGGGCCGGGCCCGGTCTTTACCGAGTACCACCGGCCGCCTGTGTCCATTGTCTTTAACTGCCGCCGCACCATCTCGACAATGCCCTCTTCAGCCTTCGTCCACTGGAAGACCACATACCGTGTGTCCTCCATGGAATTCCCGGTAGCTGGCGCCTCGGCGATGTAATAGCCTTCTTTCAATTTACTTTTCATGTTTCTGATTCCTTCCCGAAAGCCCGGCCTTGTTTGAGCCCGGACTTCATTACTTGTTATGCTGCTTTCTCCTTCGTGAGTCCTGCCAGTGCATCCGCGACTTTTTGAAGGTCATCGGCTGCCGTCTGCATGGCCTTTACTGCACTGGCAATCTGCTGCGCATCGGAGGCATTGACGTCATAAGTGTCATGGATCTCCTGGGCAATGAACTGGGCCAAGGTGTCGCCACCTATCCGGTTCTCCTGCGGTTCCGACTCGGCCATCGACCAATATTCAAGGACGAAAGCCTCCGGATAAACCGAAGCCGCACTGCAGATCAGTTGGTTCAATGTCATTCTCACTCCTTAATAAAAAGCCCGCTCCACCATTGGGCAGAGCGGGTTGGTTAGTTTGATCCTTGTCTTCTATGCCGCGAAACCTGGCAGCTCCGGTTGTCCGCTGTGGATCACCACATCAGGCTCTATATCCAGGGCCACATCGAGAATAGCCTCTTGGCTTGTCACAGGTGTTTGTCCCGCGAACAGCCCCGACATTCTGCCGAACGCATCCAGACCGTTCATCCGAAGCTGAATCCGGCACATGTTCACGCACCGGATATCAATATCGGTTCCGTAGAGTCTGAGCTTTCCGGTTCCCCAGCGCCCCAATGCCTGATGAACGACTTTGGCAAAGGATAAGAGCATGACGCCTGACCCGACCGCCGGATCACAAACTGTCACGACCCCCTTTTCCTCAACCAGTCGCTTGAACGACTCGTCGTCGAACTGCATACGCGCCATCATTTCGGCAATTGGCTCTGGAGTGAAGAACTGGCCGGAACGCACAGAGTTTACGTCTAGCCGCATGAAGAGTTCCCCCAGGATGTCCCTGAAAGGATCAGCTTCAACGGCATCAACGTATCTTCCAAGTAACCGGCCAATTTCCTCCCCTTCGGCCCGACTGTATCTATCCAGGCACTGCTTAAACCCATCGGGATCACGCACGGCATCCAAGAACGCCCAAACGGCTTCCAGCCACCCTCGGTACAGGTCATATGAGTGCATATGACCGAATACGTGATTGCTCTCAAAACCACGGGCAAGATCCTCGAATGCTGCTCTTGTTATTGCGCCGCCCATTCTTTGCCCTCCTTTCCCGCCTTATGCGACGGCATCAATGCTCTGATGTCATGCATGCTTCATGTCCTCCTTTCGCTCCAGGTACCGACGTTCCCAGTCCAGGCATTCCTGGCGGGCGGGCGCAGTGAAGAGAGGGTGACCTCTCATGTCCTTGACCCGCCATGTCTGCTTGGTGTTGTCGAACTCGATCCGGGTTGCCCGGCTGATCTTGAGCCGGCCCAGGCATGCAAGGTCAATGACCTCGCTATAGGTGCCCCGGACCATGCCTTTGGGTGTGAAGATGAGTGAAGCCACCGCATTCATTGTCCCACCTTCTGTTCCTGGCGCTGCGTGTTGCGGATAAAGTAGTCCGCCTTCTTGGTTTTTCGGCCCGTAACACCCAATGCTTTCTCAAGAAAGGCTGTTGCCCTCTCGCAATCGGAGCCTTGGAAACCCATGGCCTCAATGCGAATGGAGCCATCCGGCGCAACCACTACTTCAATGGTTTTCTGCGTCATTGGCGTGGCCCTCCTGAGAGAAACACTTTGATGCTGCCGTTCTTCAGCGGCTGGCGTGTCACCATGTAGCCCTTGCGGGTGGCTTCCAGTGCCGTTTTCCAGACACCGTAAAGCTGGAGCAGTTTCCCGTAGTTTGCTCCGACCTCCTTTTCCACATGTCCGTCCCACCAATCGGTTGTAAGCCCGTAACTGCCATCAGGTTGCCGGTTGACTGCGATGTCATACGGCCCCTTCAGTACAATCACATGCTCACCGGAATGGCGATTGGCACCATAACCCCGTGCCTCGATTCCCTGCCTGAGTGAAAGCCTCAGTTCCTCGCAGGCTTTCTCCAAGGCGTCGATGTCCTTGATCTGTGTCGTTATCGTTGTGAAATGACTCATTTTGCTTCTCCTTCTCTAATGAAAAAGCCCACTCCCTGGTCTGGGTAGTGGGCTCTGGTTTTGTTTGCTATTTTATTGAATCAACCGGCCTTCATCATGAGCGCGTCATCCTGACGTTCCCCGAAACCGGGTTCAGCCAGGGGTTCTGCATCAATATGAAGTTTTCTTCGGCCCAACTGGCCAAACTGTTCCACCAGTTGACGATTATCCTGCCGGGTCATCTCGCGCGCGGTATCCGCCAGGGACTGCAACCCCGACTGGAGTTTGCCCCTGTAGAACGCACTGTCCCGGTATTGTTCAGCTGGCCGGGTCAGGAATTCCTGTCTCACCCGGTTCAACTGTGCCTCAAGCTCAACATCACCGACAAAGTTCAAAGACTTGAACTCATCGATGAATTTTACCAACCGGTTGAGCGTTTTCTGATGAACCCCGGTTTTCCCGGATTTCATGCTATCCAACATTTCCTCACACAATGTGGCAGTCTGCTCCCGCAGGGATGCCACGCAATCCGAGACAAAGCTTTCCACACCCCTATGGATGCGTTGGGCCGCTTCTTGGACCGCCTGCTCCCTCGCGCGTATAATGTCCTGCTGCTCATCAAGGCTGATCTGATCCATGGAGAATCCATCCGGTACACTGATTTGGAAAAGCTGGGTCGTGAACCCAAAAGACCTCTCCATCCGTTCCGGCGTAGGGAAAGATTCCTCAATTTTCTCGACCAACCTTTCCGGGTCACCGACAAGTCGCGTAGCGGCTTCCCGCCACTCAGCGAGCCCCAGTGCGCGCATCTCACTGTACCGGCCCAGGAATACATCCTTCTCAGCCATGAATTCCTGTTCCAGTTTTGCCAGCTTGCCCATGGTTTCCTCCAGGCGGGTATTGGGCAGGAAATGCCCGAGCCCGTTCAGGAACGGAAACGTACACGCATCCACCAAAGCATGGCTGCGGCTCTCAATGAGGGCAAAAGACTGCAATGATCCCCGAGGGATCAGGTTCTTATGCCCCAGACTGAAAAGCCGTTTCTCCACACTCTCCGGATCCAATCCCAGATCCTCGGCGGTCAGTTTCTTGGTTGCCCGCCAGTAACGTACCGATACATTCAAAAGCACACCCTTGCGAGTGAGCACGTCCAATAAATGATTATTCTCCTGCATTGTTATTCTCCTGATTTGTATAGTTTCTTATCCCGCCAGCCTGTCTGCCATAAGAGCGGAAGCCGGCATTGTGTCTTCGTACTGTTCGTTTTCTTCCATCACGGGGTCGCCATCCTGAAGCCTCACGGTTCGGGCCAAGGCAACTCCCATCACAGTCTTCGCTCCCGCATCGCGCAGGATCGAGGCGCACTCGCGCATTGTTGCTCCAGAGGTGAGCACGTCATCGACTAGGATGACATGACACCCTTCCACCGCCAGTCTGTCAGATACGGCGTAAAGGCCCCTCACATTGGCCTTTCGTGCCGCCATACCCGCGCACTGATGCTGCTTCTTGCCCTTGGGGCGCAATTGCATGATCAGTGTTTCCAGGTGAACGTTGTGCCGGTTGCCCAGATGCCGGTAGATACTTTCTGCCAGCAGTTCCGGAGCACCGCGCCCATAAGCATCGAACAGGTATTGCACCGGTTCAGGCTCAGCAGGCACATGCGTGATGACATGCGACACATCGTTCCCAATCCAGCGTTCCAGTCGTCCGGCGATGATGACCCCAAATCGGTCAATAATCTCGGATGCCCGACGCTTTGCTAGGATGACCGCCCGGCTCCAATCCGAATGCTGGTGTTCCGTCGCTTGATGACGCGGGTAATACACGCCAAAAGCATGTATCCATCCCGAATCCACTATCTCCCTGGGTTCCAAATGCAGAAAGCCATACCGACTTTCCATAACTTCCTCCTTCCAATGAAAATGGGGCGTCCCCTTGCTCGGGAACCACCCCGTTACCGATTTATCCATCCATCCCTTCACGACTGAACTCCACCATCAGGGCAGAGCTCCGCCATGAAAGGTTTGGGATGGGTTTCTTTTACTCAATCAACCGCATTGCACGGTTGCGTATGGCGGGCGGTTCAGTCGAACTCGCACAGGCCAGATTCACGCATGGACAGGAATTCCCGGCTGGTGGGTGCCATGTCTGTGCCGTGCTTTCGCCCGACGATGACATGGTCCAGCACTTTGATGCCGAGTATCTGCCCGCCTTGAATCATTTGCTTAGTTAACTTGACGTCCTCCGCACTGGGGGATGGGTCGCCGGACGGATGATTATGGACCAGTATGACGGCTGAGGCGCTCTCGCTGATCGCCCGCCGGAATACCTCCCGCGCATGAACAAGGCAGGAATCCACCACGCCCATGCCGATCATCCGTTTGTCCAACAACCGGTTCCTTGTGTTCAAAGCCAGAACCACAAAGGTCTCCTGGCCCAGATCACGTAGTTCCCGGCACTCGACCCAGGTGTCCTCAGGGCTCCGGATCATGGTGGTTCCATCCCTTGCCATGGGCAACTCGCACATAAACGAGATTGCCCGGTATTCTGGTTTCTTCATTACCAGTCCGATCCTTTCCCCTCACCTGCTGGTGTAACTTCAGCTTGCAGGTCCAGCAACTGGAGGCTTCGCTCATCCACAATCACCTCCGTGCTGTACCTGGTCTGTCCATCCTTGGTTTCGAACTTGGAGGTATTGACCCGGCCTTCCAGCCCGATCAGCACCCCAGAAGGATCACCGGTCAACAAGGTCACTGTAGCTTCTGCGGGCTTGAACACCACGCAGGGCACAAATGCCTTGCGCGGTTTCTTGTCCTTCCCGCCATCACCCAGCTTAGTGGCCAATGTAAACCTCAGGACTTTCTTCTCGTTACCATTCAATGTGCCGCTCCGCGGCAATGTTCCTGCTCCAATAAACCTATTCATTGTCATAACCTTTCATGTCGTTGATTAACTTCATTTTCAGCCAAATACTGCTCAAACACCTTCTTCCGCATCAGCGGAATGTCATGGAATGACCTCCTTTCTCGTAATTTTGCCAGCCAATGGCCAGAGCTCATGCTCGATTGGCTGTTGCCGTTTCAGAAATATAAATGCCCGGAATCCGGCCTGATTCAGTCGCATTACGCAAACACTAGCCTGCGATTTTACTGCGAACGGATTGCTCCGCTCATGAACTATGGGTTCAATAGGAGAAGGTGTTTTGAGTTTAAATACTTTGCGGCACACCCTGGAATCACCTGTACCAATTAAGGTATCTATTTGATGGGTAGTACGTATCGATCAAGGAAGGGAGCGTGTGAGCGCTGTCATTATTTTCGCGGGACAACATTTATAAAGTTCGGATGCGTTATAGGTATGCGGCCGGCTATGCGGAGTGTGTTCCGGTCAACTTCACTCATCTCATTCACCTATAATCCTGACAGTCCCGTACCACCGCGAAAGAGCAAACCGGAGATACTTATGGTGGGCTCATGTAGAGCCAGTATCTTTCGTAATACGATCCGGCTCAAAGACGGGAAGGAAGTCGAAATCCCCAAAGTGGTGTTAGAGGTGCGTTACAAAAACAAGCATGGCCGCTGGTGTGGCACGCCAGCCATCAGTCTGCGGGAATTGCCTAAAGCCATTCTGGCACTCCAAAAGGCCTTTGATTATCTGATGAGTCAGACATCTTGATTACCAAGCCAAAGGTGTACTATATTCGGAAAAAGAAAGGAGATGGATAACATGGACGCAACACTTACACCAGAGCCGCGAGTTGTGCATTCTTATAACGGTATTACTACGATCTTGGAAGGTGCAGAGTTGACTGAATTGACCCGACTCTTCCATGAGCTGATGAAGTCCAAAGTGGCGAAACTGAACACGGACGCAGATGGCAAAGTTCTCATAGCCGCATTACAGGCATATCAGCATCTATATCGGCGCCCGGTGTGCTCGGAAGAAGATCTCGAACGTCTGGACACAGCGGATGCTAGAAAGGCCGATCTATTCTACAAGTACATGTGCGTGTCTGTGAAGAACGAGCGTGCCCGAAATAATTGATTGATAAGAAGGGGGAAGATTTGCGTAAGGGAGTCTGTGAAGACTCGCCAGATGCGAAACGCTTCATTGGGGCAAGGGAATAAGGTCGTATGCCTCAGCCAACAGTCTCATCGCGCGGCATTCAGCATTTGGCTGGAGAAGGCCCAATCGACTCTTTGTTTCTGTTGACGGCCATTGGCGAGATGTTTTCATTCTGGCGACGGAAGTCTTATGCAATGGCGATGACCGGAGTCGCCCCTGCACCCTGCTGTTTGATCCGGCACCCTGGATGCCGATTGAACAGCTCCCGACCGTGCGCAGGACGCGCGGGCCGGGGTAAACCCTTGATGTGCCCAATAACATCGACGGCAAATCACTCACTCAAGCGGAACCGCAAGCTTTATAAACCCCTTTGCCGTTGTCATCCCAGAATGACAACAAACACAAAATACACCGACAACTCGAAGTTGTACCGAATGCTTGAAGGCATTGCCCGGGACATGAAAGAGATGGGCGTCGCCGTAAGAAACATGGATGATACGGTCAGCGATCTGCTGATCAAGGCCGATAGCATCTACGACGCCGTCTCAAGACATCCCGACAGTCGCCTGGAAGGCCTGAATGACGACAGCTTTTGGGGAGACGGAGACTGAACTGAGATTGCAACCTCATAGTTTCACCCGCCGGTGACACTACGGCAGCGATACGGCATAGAAACCTTTATAAAGCCGGGCATCTTCATATTCCCGAGGTGAAACTAATGGGAAAAGGAAGACCATCGAAATGTCCAAACTGCAAATCAACCCGAAGTATTTCTAAGGGATTTACGTATCGTGCCTGTGGAAAAGCAAAGGATCGTAAGTGTAGCAATTGCGGGAGGCGATATCTGGTTGAGGTAAAGAATAGCACACAACGCGTGTGTCCATCCTTTGCCGGTTGCAGCGTTTGCTGACAGACCCGGCGGAACAATATCAAATGACAATACAAGATGACGAAGTCCAATTGCTAATTACAGAGTTGAACGTCCTGTTTGGGAAAATTCAGGCGAAACGAGAGTTCCTTTCACTGAAAGAGTCGGAGCTTCACCCTTCCAGTGAAATCTCATTCTTCGGGTTTTTGCAAGCCCGCGAACAACTTGCTTTTGAAACATCAGTTCTCGCCGGACATGCTCATATGATCCAGGAGATGATCGCCACGGAGAAGCTGACTCTTGATCCTGTGAGCAAACGCCTTCTGAAAGAAGTTATGATCTTTTCCCGACAACAATTATTCTGGTAGGCGCGTTTTTATAGAAGTTCCCAGTATGTCGCACGCGTTTCTTTAATCTGCCGTACGCGTCCTTTACCCATCAATTGATCCAGGTGCCGTTCGGCTGCCCACTGATTCGCCTTGATGAATGCGGCGATACGCGCTGTAGAAGCACGTCCTGCTACCTCAAGAAAAGCCAGAATGTTACTTTCTTTGTCCATCTTGATAGTAGCAGGAGCTACTCCTTTATTAACCTTGTGCATGTCCTTTACCCATAGTGCCTCATCACTTCTGTGAAGCCACACCAAAGGGCAATAACCACCAGCGCTATCGAATCCAACACCATAATGATGTCAGCAACCCAGCGGTGGACGTTGCCTTGACTGCACATGATCATGCTTGCTAGGACCACGCCGGCAATAATCATTGCCGGCGCGTGTCTGTGCTTCAGGTTTATTGCCATGTCTGTTGATCTGCGCTAACTGCTGTGCCCGCTTCATATATTCGCTGGATGATGCGAGGGATGATCCATGCAGCACCAAGAGCGAGTGTCAGCGCAAAGAGCACGCCTGTTGCCAAGCCAAACAGGTCAAGGCCTGTAAGGTGCGACGCTTCACCAATCGCTTTTGACAATCCGCCATAGAATCCCAAAACCGAAAAGCTCAGTAACAGGATTGCCACGGCAAGGGCATATCTATGTTTTGTTGTGTCTTTCATTTGATTAACCTCCTTGTATTTATTTGTCATACAGGTAGTAGGAACTACTACTATATAAACCTTTCGGTCATCAGAATTGCCGACCGAAACATTTATAAACCCCACAATCCTCATTCTTGTATCACTCAAGAATAACAACATGGCAGCATACTCATTTACAACGGATCAAGGCTGGCGGGTTAAGGAATATCGCCCATTCAGTCCCAGCTATGCCGTTCGCTTTACCCCTTGTGGACCAAGCTGCCGATACGGGTACATGGACAAGCCTGGTGAGGCAGATTCTGGGAAAGCCGGTGACGTGGATGCGTCAGGACAGTCTGACAATCTGGTCGAGAAGTTGACCGGCCAGCAGCTGAAGTTCGATTATCTATCCCTTGATGTTTTACGCCAATTACTGGCGGAGCGTGCGGCAATACGTGACCGGCACCGATCTTCGATCCTTGGCCGTATTACTGATGTTTCAGGGGATATCTACAGCTCCTCACTACTCCGGACACCGGATAGCGATAAACGAAAGCAAGGTCTTGAGAAAACAAAGTTCGATCTTGAACGGGAACTTCAGGAAACCGATGAACGACTCTGGAAAGATACTGCCGAGATGAGGGCGCAGTTATTGATTAGCGCCGCCAGGAAGTTTGAAGGCACATATTTGCGATCCAGCCTGTTTGCTCCAGTTGAGCTTCATGATGACCACAACGAAAGACAAGGACACACAGGCGTTCCAGACAAAATGCAGGGCGCTTGAATCTGTAATCGGACTTGAACGGGCTAGCCAGCTCTGGAAGGCGTTTGCAGTGATGGATGAGGAAGGGCGTACTGAACTGGAGGAGCAGGTCCGGCTTTTGACCAACACGCGCCTCAATATGGATGTCCAGGACACGACACCTGTCTTCCTGCCGCCAACAGCAAGTGACAGCGCCGGTGATATCCCCGTTGGCTCAGTGTTCTATAACAAGAATGACATGCACACATTCAAAATACGGTATGCTGAACTCATGGGCCATGTCGGCTACTTCGGCCAGACAGGCAGCGGAAAGACCAACAATGCCCATCTTCTTGCCATTGGTATTCACAAGCAGGGGATTCCGCTATGGGTATGTGATTTCAAGCGAACATGGCGCGAGCTTCGTGCTCTCCCGGAATTTCAGGATCTATTGGTCTTTACTGTCGGTCGGGATTCCGTTGCGCCGATCTCGTTCAATCCGCTGATTCCCATCGAGGGGGTTGATCCACAAACGTACATCAAACTCATCGTCGCCGTACTTGCGCAGTCATTTTTTCTTGGTGAGGGAGTTAATTATGTTTTGACAGTCTGTCTCTCTGAACTCTATGAGGAATTCGGCGTCTATCGAGGTGCGCCAGCACACTATCCGACATTCCGTGATCTGCTTCATAAAGTAAGACATTATCCTGTAAAAAGTGGTAGGGAATCACTCTGGTTGTCATCAGCCCTTATCCGTCCAAATCAGGCAAGCCATCGAGACAGCATTTCTATATCAGTTGATGCAAAGCAGGTTGCGTCATGGTGTAGCCAAGGAAATGGACGTTCTCGTATGTTATGACGAGAGCATTGAAACCTTCTCCAAGTCCTTTAACACCGTCTCCGGTTCAGGAAAAATAAGGTTTCAAGAAATGTTTCTGAACCAAGGGCGTTCGTTTAATTTTGGGCGCATCATTTTGGCTCAGTACTTAAGTCAATTGTCTGAGAGCGTACTCGCCAATTCACGCGTTCTGTTGATCCTTCGCCTTGCTGATCCATCGGAAGCGCGCCTTGCCGTGCAGCACCTCGGATTGACCGATGACTATATTCCTGTGATACAGAATCTTCCAGACGGTCATGCCATTATTAAGTCCCCAAATTGCCCGACCGTCCAGATCAAGGTGGAGTTCCTCGATCTTGGGCCTTTCCCCGCAGACGAGGATATTGCGCACTCAATGGCAGACGAATTGAAGTGGGTCGAGGATAACTCCGTCTATGACACGGACCCCCAGGAGGGCTGTCAGGTTGATGATCAAACGGCAGAGGTGATTGCCACATTTACACGCCCTGTCGCTCCCGTTCATACGGCCGCAGTTGAACCCGAACAAATCGTCCCCACTACGCTATTGGCAGACTGGGCTGAGTTCATGACTGAAGTTCTCACCAACCCGACTTTCTCAAGCACCCAGCACGGCAAGCATTTGAAGTGGGGTATGTACAAGACCGCGAGGATCAAGAAAGACCTGATTGACGCTGGTCTTGTTGCTTCTACTAAGCAGAAAACATCCGGGCGTCCGTCCGAACGTTTGCTCGTTACCCGGAAAGGCTTCGCGAGTTTGGAGGCTTTGAGTGCACATGACTAAAAGTAACGAAAGCGGAAAACACGCGGGCATGAATGCGCGGATCGAGAATGTCCTGACGCCACTGGGGTGGGTTCTTCGGCGTGAGGAAAAGCATACGGACATCACCGCGTTTTTACCGGGTCGCCGTGGCGTGTGGGCGCTCGAAAGCGAGAGAAGAGCCAACGCCTATTGGATTAAGCGAAACGCGTTTCGTAACGAGCGGAATGGCGCCTGCGGAATCGTGTTCGCAACGGAGTCTGAGGCGGTAGCTGAGAAAATCCGAAGGATAGTAGGTTGCCTGCCGGAAATTCTCAGAAGGAAGGTGGTTGTGGTGTCAATTGAGGGGTTTACCGAGAGTTTTGTTCACAACGTTATGGAAAGGAACGGTTAGACAGACAATGAAAACAATGCTGCAAAAGTATGTATACGGGTTAATCCAGTATTTCTATTACCTGTTTGGAATTCCGCTACCGGTGGTTGGGCGCGTAAAATACATGCCTTCGGTGGGCAAGATTTATCGTGAAGCTGTTTCTCCCCGTGAGACCGTGGACGTCGAATCGCTGGCTTTTTCGTCCAGTGAAACTGTATTGGCCGATCCAGTGATCAGCGAAGTACCTGCGGTGTCAGTTTCGGCGATTGAACCTCCAGTTCCGCTTCCGTCCCCAGTTGAGTCATCAACGGCAGAACCTGCTGTCACACAGACTGCGGGGGGTGACGCTGGACTGCGAGATGATATCGCTACGATTCGAGAGGGCGTCAAAACGCAAGGCCACCAACTCCTAGGGATCGAAACGGCAATGACTGCGGTGGTTGACGGTCGCCGCCTTCTGGAAGGCCAGGAGGCTGTCATAAAAGATCTGAGCACCCGGCTGCGTCAGGCGGAAGAGAATCAACTCACCATTGCCATTACGAAGCCTTTCGTTAGCGGCATTATTCAGCTCTTCGACACCGTTTGGAACGCCACCCAGGATTGGGCGAAACAACGCCCGGCCAATGTTGATGACTGGGTTCCCAATGTTCTAGCGACGCTGGATGGCGAAATCATGGCGCTGCTTAACCGGCATGGTGTCGAGATGATTCGCGATACCACTGATCGCTTGGACCCTCGCAAACAGCGCGTTGTCCGCACTCAGATTGTTCATTCGATACAGGACGGCACGATTTTAACTCATTTGAATCCGGGATTCTACTTCAACGGTCAGGTTGTGAGGCCTGAGGAAGTGGTGATGGCAATCGTGAAACAAGGAGGTGAAAAGAAATAGTCAAGGGAGGCGTGGATTGTGACGTTAGTTGGAACTATTCGGGTCGAGGGACCCGGGAAGTTTATGAAAAAAACATTAGTGAGGATCATACAATGAAAAAGCCTTTGGGAATCGATTTCGGGACGAGTAATACGTGCGCAAGCACCTTGGGCGCGGCATGCGAAGCCGTAACCATTAAGTTCTCTGATGGCAACACTCTGTTGCCGACTGTGGTGTTCTTTGGCCCCAACAATGAGATCATCATTGGGCAGGAGGCGAAGAACATGAGGGCAGCCTATCCCGAGGATGTCGTTTGCGAAGTTAAGCGCCAGGCGGGCAAAACGGACCCGGATGGGAGGCCGGCTATCAGGCATGTAACTGGTGATGGAACAAGTTGGACCAACGAGGGAGTCGCGGGGCTTGTAATTGCCAAAGTAAAGAAGGATTCCGAGGCCCAGGTTGGTAGTGAGATTGATAGTGTGTTGATTACTGTCCCTGCATGTTTTGATCAGGCACAGCGGGAATTCATTATCAATGCCGGCAAAATGGCAGGCTTCAAACATGTTGCTGTTATGGACGAACCAACGGCGGCCGCCTATGCCTATGGGTTGTCCAAAGCCCCTGGCAAGTATGTCGTCACGGATCTCGGTGGTGGCACCTTCGACGTCACAGCTGTCATGGTTGATGCCCAAGGCAACGTAAAGGCACTCGCAACGGGTGGCCGAGCGGAACTGGGGGGCATTGATTTTGATTTGGTTGTGATTGCCCGGGCGACGAAAGAAATGGAGGCCGCAGGCGTTGATAAGACCATGCTAGAGGATCCGGCCATTCGACAGGACATCAAGGGACGGGCTGAAAGCCTTAAGCACACCTTGTCTGTGAGAAGTGAAGCCCAGTTCAATATGTTTGTTGACGGCAAACGGGTGTCATTCACCTACACCCGCGAGGAGTTTGAGCGGGACACCAAGCCGCTGATGGATCAAGTAATCGCCATAACTGATGAAACGTTGAAGAAGGCCTCGCTGACACCCAAGGATATTACTGACACGATTCTGGTTGGTGGGGCAACTCGCATGCCAATGGTCGCAGCTCGACTGACGGAACTTATGGGGAAGGCACCCAAAAAGGACGCCGATCCCGATTTGATCGTTGCGCGCGGCGCGGCGCTGACCCAGGCGAAAATGTTGCAGGAGTCCGGAGAGACGCTCTTATCGGATAAGGGCGAACGATTGCGGACGTTACCCGGCGGTAAGATTCTGAACTGTGCCGCTCATAGCTTGGGGTGCAAGGCTTTTGATATCACCGGTACACATGAGGAGTTTGCGGCCATCATCCATCGCAACGCGGTTTTGCCTGCAAAAAATGTTGCGACCTTTGCGATGAAGCAGCATGGGCAGACGGCGGTAATGGTCTCTATCTACCAAGGTGAGCCTGGAATGCCCTTATCCGAATGTCGGCATATCGACGACGTGGCCCTCTCAGGGTTGCCCGTCAAGGATCCGCCCGGTCCTCGTATCGAGGTTGAATACGGGGTGACGGCTGGCGGCCTCTGTGATGTGTTCGTGAAAGATACGGTTTCTGGCAAATCAGCGAAGGCGCAACTCTCAAACATCATGGGAATGAAGGAACAGGACGTCCAGGAGGGCGAGAAGGCCATCAGGCAGGCGAAGATTCAGTAGGTTTTCACCATTAATAGGAGAATACAATAATGAATATTCAACTGGTTAGTACGCTTTTGCAGAGGCTGGACGGGAGGCCAGAGGCAATCGAGGTTCAGGAACCCTTTGCCTCAGGACCTGAGCATTGCATCCTTCTTTTTGACCGTTCGGCGTCGATGTCGGCAGACGACTATCCCCCTAGCAGGCTTCAGGCTGCGTTTGATGCTGGACTCGAATTCGTGAAGGTTAAGCTGGCTGCGAATCTTCCGGATCTTATCAGCATTGTCATGTTTGAAAATGAGGCGGATCTTATATGCAAAGATCTCCCCCCGGATGAAGCGATTAAGGCACTGAACTACCTGAAGAGTGAGGACGAGATTGGTGGCGGCACAGACATCAATTCGGGCTTGCTTGAGGCAGAGGCCCAATTGAATGGGGGTCCTGCGGGGTACAGGAAACGTATTCTGCTCCTGACCGACGGTCATGGTGGAGATTTTATCCGGACCGGCCAGCGTCTGCGAGGGGCAGGAGTATGTATTGATATTATTGGGATAGCCGGGGAACCGCAGCATGTAGCCGAAACAGATCTCAAAAAAGTCGCGTCAGTGGTTAATGGCGTAAGCCGTTATCGGTTCATCAAGAATCGGGCGGAACTTCTCCAGCATTTCAAGACCATTGCAAATGATCTCCAGCAGGTGAAGTAGATATGAGTAACAAGGGCGCCATAATGAGCGAACGGGAGGCCAGGGATCTCCTTGGCCTCCCGAAAACCGGTGGTTTGGATAAGGCAACAGTTGATGCCCAGTTCTGCCGCGTGTTCCGCACTCAGCAGGCTAAGGCTAACAGTATTTTCAATGCCGGAGAACGGAAAACAGCGTGGGACACTTTGGTCCTCGTAAAGGAAGCACAAAAGATATGTCTCAATAATATCGGGAAATCCACAACGCCGACTGCTGCAACGAATACTGCAGTTCCCTCTGCCGCCAAATGGTCCGGCAGGCCGAATACGCCATTCCTTCCAAAACGCCCATGCCATGCAAGCAGTGGTAATATCCCCAATGCTGGCAGAAAGCTCGGCGATGTATTCGTGCATTTGTGGTTGGCTTTGAAGAATCTGTTCGGGTTTATTGTTTCAGTACCATCCGCATGTGTGGAGGTTAAAGATTTCATCTCCGACAAACTGGATCTGATTAAAGTCGCAGGAATTCCGAAGTTCGTTGTCGTTTTGGTCATCATTATCGGTTTCTTGCCTATCCTCAGCGGATGCGCGCATGCGATCCACCAAGTGGCTATGAGTTTTGTTCCACTTATCGATATGTTTACGCGGTTTTTTCACAACGTCGCAGAATTATTCAATTAGGAGATGATCATGATTATCACAATGCTTTTGAATTTCTTGGTGCTGTCAGCCATCTGCGTTGGCTGCGACTATGTGATGACGCCGATTTTGTCTCGGTGTCATGCAACGATATCGCGGACAGATGTAGCCTGGATCCTCTGCCTGGTGATAGCTGTAATCGCATTTCTGGCAAGAGGTATCGCTGGACTGCTTGATGTTTCTCCCCTGGGACTTGTTGGCCCTTCCTACGTTTACCTGACGAGAACGACCCCGGGTCCGATTAGCATGAAGAACCTGTCGTGCCAAAGCTGGGAGACCTTAAAACAAACCGTAAAGCGGTTATTGGGCATCATATGAAATCTCTATCCAGAACTCATGATCAATGGCGCTGTGACCGGTGTCGGCAAATAGTGGACACTCTATATTTCGTTGGCAGGTTGAATATCTGTGGATGTTGCAGGGATGCCGAAAGGCGAGGTCAGGAATATCTTTCTCCTTCCAACAAATCAAACGCCTCAACTGCTGAGAGCTCCGCCACAGCCATGGTGGGCATGGAAAAGCGGGAGAGGGAAAGGCGGTGACATATGCTTATTATGATGCTTCTTGTCGGTGCAAAGATCGTGCTGGCCTTTTTGGGCGCTCTCTTATTGGTCATAATGATTCAACTGTGGCTGTATATGTTATCGGAAACACATCCTGCAATTGATCATTACACCATTGTCCTTATATTTTGGACATTAGCATTTACTTTGGATTTGCCTCAGCACGGGAAACACATTGCACCTATCATCCTGGGCTTCGTTCCTGTTGCACGAGCTCATTGTCACGTGATCAGGAAGCGCCGCTCTCGCTATCCTTTGCTTCGCATCATAATGGAATCATTTCGAAACGCTGCGGCTCCATTTAGAACGGCACGAACCCTTCTCACAAAAAAGCGAATAACCTGCGCGAAAAGAGCCCAACCTTAGCGCATTCAGATATTTCGGATTGTTCTACAACAACCGGCTTTGAGACGAGATCTTTATGAATGCTGTCACGGAGAAGATGGTCATAACCGCGCTGGAAATGGATTTAAGCATTTCCAGTGAGCAGCGTACCCTGGCCATGCGCATATTAAAGCACGGTGTTGGGATTATGCCGCCGGTGCGCGCCCCTCAATCGTCAGAGCTTTCCCAGCGGCTTTTAACCAAGGCAGGGGCCAAGCCATACCTCAGGCGCCATGAGGCCGCAAAGTATCTTGGTTGTAGCGTCAGACAGATTGATCAGATGAAGCACGATGGCGATCTGCCGTTTCATCAACTTGGGCGCCGCCTGATCGTGTTTAAGTGCGATGATCTTGACAAGCTCATGAAAGACCACAGGATCTCCCTCGACGACGAACCGCTGGGTCAGTGATCAAAATTCGGGAGCGAGTCATTACTGTTGTTTTGGAGGAAGAATACCCCAAAACTTATCCGCATCCTGACGTGTCACCAGATCGCGATAGTGGTTAAAAAGCACATCAGTCCGCATATGCCCCATCTGTAGGGAGGTTAATGCGGCATTGTCATGCCTGGCTAGATGGTAACTGCCGAAGGAGTGACGAAGAATGTCTGGTTCCCAGTCTATTCCGGCCTCCTTTTTGACGTAATCAAAGTACTTACGCGAAGAGGAAATGAGGCCTTCTTCCTGCTTGTGGGGCGAAAGCCAGGCCACCAAATTCTCTGAAATGTCGACATACCGCATACGGCGCTTCTTAGCTGTTTCCGGAACCACCCGGATTCGGCGCGCATTCAAATCAACGCATGACCAATCAAGCTTTCGGAGTTCGGTAGGGCGTATCCCGGCAAATATGGCGATTGCAAAATAGGGGACCATTTCGGGTGACTTGTTGTGGGCGGTAAGCATCAGCTTTTCTGCGGCCGCCGTTGTGAGAATTGAGGGGATCTTCTCGTCAATCGAGGGCTTCTCAATGGCGGTGGCCGGATTGATTCGGCATACCCCACGCTTGATCCCGAAATTGAAGAAATTCTGAAAGACCTGCCGGAAGTTTAAGCGGTGAACTCCCTTGGCGGAGCGTGCATCAAGCCATCGTTCCAGATCGAGTGCCGTGATCTCATTGACCGGGGTATCCTGAAAATCACGGGTCAACATGCCGAGCCTTGCCCGCATATCACGAATGCTGTCAGGTCGGCGTCCCGCTGCAATCTTAGTCTGAACAAAATCGGTTGCAAGTTCCGCCACAGTTCGTTTGTTGCCGGGGAGAACCGTGTGTTCGGCAAAGAATTTTGCGGCCTCAGTAAGAGTGGCGCCACCGTGCAGGATCTCCAAGGCTACAATGGCATCCCGGAGATGGTCGTTGGATAGCCGGTCTGCGTCTTCGCCAATCTTGCGTTCAAGCACGACCTGCCGTCCCGCCCATCGGGCCTGATCCTTCCGGTGCTGGCGGATGAACTTTTGTGCCTTGGCCTCACTGGCGAAGGTTTTGCGCTCCCGTTTCCCGGCCTGGGTGACGCCGAGGTCCACGACCCACCGTTTGTAATCGTGCCCCTTGACTATCACGGTTTCTTGTCTTATCTTGAGCGCATTATGTGTTGCGGTTGTCATGTTATTGGTGGTCATGAGCTCTCCCTGCTTTCGACTGGGGAAGTTTGGCATAAACACGACATAAACTTCAACTTAATTTTTTCAAAATTAGGCGTAAAATCCTTATTTTGAGTCACTTGGAGAGGTGGCTGAGTGGTCGAAAGCAGCGGTTTGCTAAACCGCCGTACTGGT
>JBAWZH010000008.1:0-39140 GCA_037143135.1 bacterium | reverse complement strand
CATCAGGCGTCGGTAATGCCCGCCACGTGGAACCCGGCAGACTGGATCATCGCCAAATCGGCGGAATACCCCTGCCCGCCCGTGGTCAGGTAACCCGAGGTAAAAATGGAATTCGCCGGATAGAGCGCGAGTACCTGCAAGGCGCCCAGACAGGCTTCGCGCCCGCCCGCAACCCGGATTTCACGATCCGGATTGGCAAACCGGAACAACGCCAACGTCCGCAACGCCTCCGTCGCCGTGATCCTGGAATACCCTTCCAGCGCCGTTCCCGGACGCGGATCCAGGAAATTCAAGGGAATGGAATCGGCGCCCACCTCGCGCAGGGCAAAGGCCAGATCAACCCGGTCTTCAAGGCTCTCGCCCATCCCGATCAATCCGCCACTGCACAATTCCAGGCCCGTTTCCTTAACCGTTTTCGCCGTGGCCACCCGATCCTCATAGGTATGGGTTGTACAGATGGCCTGGTAATGTCGGCTCGAGGTTTCAAGGTTGTGGTTATAGCGATCAACCCCCGCGGTCTTCAACCGTTTTGCCTGCGCGTCCGAAAGTAATCCCAGGGAGGTGCAAATCTGGATCGGGATCTCCCGTTTGATCCGGCTCGCCGCCTCGCAAATGATCTCCAACTCCGTTTCCGCGGGCTGCCGTCCGCTGATGACGATGCAGTACCGCATGGCCTCCAACTTGGCGGCTTCCCTCGCACCCTCCACAATTGTCTCAACCGACTGGAGGGTATAACGGGAAATGTCGGCGGTCGATCTGGCCGACTGGCTGCAGTAGGAACAATCCTCACTGCAAGCCCCGCTCTTGGCATTGCGGATCACATGCAGGGTTACACCCAACCCGAAATAATGCTTCCGCAGGCAAAAGGCGGCATCCAGAATGGACAAAACCTGATCGTCGGGCGACTGCAATATCTGCATCGCCTCGTGACGCTCCAGTTTCGAACCCGTCAGTACCCTGGCGCTGAGTTCGCTCCAACTCATAGAAAGTACCCTTGCTGCAAAAACGCCGGAACTCAGGCAACGGCGGTTTGCAGCGCCTGCTCGAGATCAGCAATGATGTCGTCACGATGCTCGATACCGACAGAGAGGCGCACGAGTTCGGGCGTTATACCGCCGTCACGCTGCTGTTCCTCGGTCAACTGCGAATGGGTCGTCGTTGCCGGGTGAATCGCCAGACTCTTCGCATCGCCCACATTGGCAAGCAACGAGAACAGTTTGAGATTGTCGATAAACTTCCGTCCGGCAGTCGCGCCGCCCTTGATGCCAAAGACCACCATGCCGCCGAATCCGTTGGACAAAACCTTCCGGGCCGTAGGATGCGAAGGGTCATCGGCCAAACCGGGATACCGCACCCACGTCACCAATTTGTGGCGCTTGAGATAATCGGCCACCGCGAGGGCATTCTGACAATGCCTCTCCATACGAAGCGGGAGGGTCTCGATCCCCTGCAGGAATAGCCATGCGTTGTCTGGCGAAATGCAGGCGCCCAAATTGCGCAGGGGCACCAATCTCATGCGGAGAATGTAGGCCAATGGCGCCAGCGGCCCGAGATCCAGGGCATACCGGATATTATGGTAACTGGCATCGGGCTCGGACAAGAGAGGAAATTTCCCGCTGGTCCAGTCGAACTTCCCGGAATCCACAACAACGCCGCCAATGCCGGTTCCATGCCCGCCCAACCACTTCGTCAGCGAATGAACCACAATGTCAGCCCCCTGCTCGATGGGACGCTGAAGGTACGGGGTACTGAACGTGCTATCAACAATCAACGGCAAGCCGCGGGCATGGGCCACCTTGGCAATCGCCGGGATATCGACAACATCCAAAACAGGATTCCCGATGGTTTCCACAAACACGCACTTGGTTTTCGGCGTGATCGCCTTGGTGAAATTGGCGGGGTCACGCGGATCGACGAAAATGCACTTGATTCCCAATTGGGGCAGAATGTCATGGAACTGGGTATAGCTTCCGCCGTACAGGTTGTTGGCCGATACAAATTCATCGCCGGCCTGACAGATGTTAATGATGGAGTAGAAGATGGCGCTCGTGCCCGATGCCAGGGCAAGCGCCGCCGCCCCTCCCTCCAGCGCCGCCATGCGCTTCTCGAGCACATCCTGCGTCGGGTTCATCAGGCGGGTATAGATGTTTCCAAGTTCCTTGAGACCAAATAGGTTGGCGGCATGTTCCGCATTCCTGAATACATAGGAACTGGTTCGGTAAACAGGTACAGCCCGTGATAATGTCGTTGAATCCGCTTCCTGCCCCGCGTGCAGAGCAAGTGTTTCGATCTTATTAGTAGTGATACTCATGCTGTTTCTCTCCTATCTGTAAAAAGTGTATGTAAATTCGGCGAATAAACCCAGCAATAACAATTAGCGCAGGGTGACAGGGACTGTGCGAAGTGCTTTCGTCTCCTGCAATTTGACTTCCGCATCGCCGGGACCGGTGGCCGGGATGACCAGATCGGCCACAATAATCGTCTCGTCCGGGGTCACTTCCGCCACGCCACCATCGACAACAAACAGTGCGGCGGCGCCCCCGGATTCGACTTTGATGATGCCGAGTCCGACTGCCGCCACCATCTGGGCATGGCGCGGCAAGATCCCGAAATACCCTTCGGGACCCGGACACACCACACCTTCCGCAGGTCCGCTATAGAAGACTTTGTCCGGCGTGGAGAGAAGGAAGCGGAACGTCATGCCGCTCCTCCGCTGAGTTTCCTGGCTTTCTTCAGTACGTCATCAATATGACCAACCATGTAAAAAGCCTGCTCAGGAATCTTGTCATGCTTGCCTTCAAGGATTTCCTTGAATGAGTGAACGGTATCCGACAACTGGACGTAGGCCCCGCTCATACCGGTAAACTGTTCCGCCACAAAGAAAGGCTGCGACAGAAACTTCTGCACTTTGCGGGCGCGTTCCACGGTCAATCGGTCTTCCTCCGACAATTCGTCCAGTCCAAGAATGGCAATGATATCCTGCAATTCCTTGTAACGCTGGAGAATTTCCTGTACCCCGCGCGCCACCTGATAATGCTCCTCACCGACGATGTCAGGCGAAAGAATCGTTGAGGATGACACCAGCGGATCGACCGCCGGGTAAATCCCCAGTTCGGAAATGGCGCGAGAGAGTTCCGTTGTGGCGTCGAGATGGGCAAAGGTCGTGGCGGGCGCCGGATCTGAATAATCATCGGCAGGCACATAGACGGCCTGGATCGAGGTAATGGATCCGTTTTTCGTGGAGGTAATGCGCTCCTGCAATTCGCCCATGTCGGTTCCCAATGTGGGCTGATATCCCACGGCGGAAGGAATGCGACCGAGCAAGGCCGACACCTCGGAGCCCGCCTGGGTAAATCGGAAAATATTGTCGATGAACAGCAGCACGTCCTGACGCAATTCGTCGCGGAAATATTCGGCCACAGTCAAAGCCGAAAGCGCGATACGGGCGCGGGCGCCCGGCGGCTCGTTCATCTGGCCGAAGACCATGGAGGTTTTCTTGATTACGCCGGACTCGCGCATTTCGCGGTACAACTGGGTTCCCTCTCGCGTTCTCTCTCCCACGCCGGCAAACACCGAGTACCCGCCGTGTTCGGTAGCAATGTTACGAATCAACTCCTGAATCAGCACTGTCTTGCCCACGCCGGCGCCGCCGAAGAGACCAATCTTGCCGCCCTTCTTGTAGGGCGCAAGCAGGTCGATGACCTTGATCCCGGTCACCAGCACGGTGTCCTTGGTATCCTGATCCTGAAACCGGGGCGCGGGACGGTGGATGGGCAATCGTTTCTCGCTCACAATCGGCCCGGCGTTATCGATGGGATCACCCAGCAAATTCATCACGCGGCCCAGCGTGGCGGGGCCCACCGGCACGGTGATGCCTTCGCCGGTGTTCTTGACTTCCGCCCCGCGCACAAGGCCGTCCGTCGAATCCATGGCAATGGTACGCGCCAGGTTATTGCCCAGATGCTGCGACACTTCCAGGGTCAGGTTCCAGGGCTGGTCGTTGATAAAGGGATTGGACACCTGGAGCGCCGTCAGGATCGGCGGCAATTGATTCTCGGGAAATTCGACATCCACGACCGGGCCGAGCACCTGCGTGATCTTGCCCCTGATTGCTGTATTCACATTACTCATAGTCATTGCCTTTCAAATCTCAGATCTCAAAATTCCCATTGCGTCTATTTCAATGATTCGGCGCCCGCCACAATCTCCGTCAATTCCGTCGTAATCGCCGCCTGCCGGGCACGGTTACGATCCAGTGTAATCTGCCGGATCAGACTGTCGGCATTCGAACTGGCCTGCTCCATGGCCTTCATGCGGGCGCTATGCTCGCCGGCCGAACTGTTCAGGAGGGCCGTGTACACCTTCAGACTGACAATACGAGGAAGCAGATTGTTCAGGAGTTCTTCCGTACTGGGTTCCAGCAACCACCCTGCGGCAGGTTTTCCGCCTCCCGCACCCGCCAAATGTTCCACATCCATGGGAAGAATCCGCTCAATCGATGGCTTCTGCGAAAGGGTTCCCTGCGTCACGTTGTACGCCAGGTAAACCTCATCCACGCGCTTTCCGGTAAACGCCGACAGCAAACTCCGTCCAATTCGGTGGGCGCTCGCGTAGTCCGGTTTTCCCATCACATCCTCGTAATACCGATCCACTGTGGCGCGTGACTTGAAAAATGAATACCCGCGGCGCCCGGCGAAACTCATCAAAACCGAACGATGATTCGCCTCCTGCCCGCGAACCCAGGGCGAAACGGCCTTGATCAGGTTGTTGTTGAACCCGCCGCACAGCCCGCGATCCGAGGTGATCACCAGCACCAACACGCTCTTGACCGTCTTCCGGGGGGTCAACAAAATGTGCTCCCCCGCCGCTACCGAGGCGCCCAGTTTCCCCAATACCCCAGACAACCTGTCGGCTATCAACCCGACCCGTTTTTCGGCTTCCTGGGCGCGACGCAACTTGTTGACCGAGACCAGTTTCATGGTCTTGGTCAGTTTCCTCGTGCTCCGGAGGCGGGTCAGTTTGACATTGAACTCTTTTAGCGTCGGCATTCGATGATATCCCCGATCACGCCTTGACCGACACGCGCTTAAGCGCCGCATCCAACGCCGCCTTGACGTCGACCGTCATGGCTTTTTCCCGTGCAAACAGCTTGATGTACTCGCAGGGTTCGCGATCCAGGACTTCAAACAATTCCGTCTCGAACAGTTTGACCCGGGTCACCGGAATCGCGTCCAAATACCCCTGTGTTCCGGCATAGATGATAGCGACCTGTTTGGCCACAGTAATGGTTGCATGCACGCCCTGCTTCATCAATTCCATGAGGCGACGCCCGCGATCCAACTGTTTGCGGGTGGCCGCATCCAGATCGGAGGCGAACTGGGAAAAGCCCGCCAGTTCGCGGTACTGGGCGAGCTCCAACCGCAACGAGCCGGCCGTCTGCTTCATCGCCTTCAACTGGGCATCGCCGCCCACACGGGAAACCGAGATGCCGGGATTCACGGCGGGCCGTTGCCCGGCATTGAACGCATCGGTCTCCAGAAATATCTGGCCATCGGTGATCGAGATCACGTTGGTCGGGATGTAGGCGGACACATCGCTTCCCTGCGTTTCCACAATGGGTAACGCGGTAAGACTCCCCCCACCCTTCTCAGGACTGAGTTTGGCCGCACGCTCCAACAGGCGACTGTGCAAATAGAACACGTCGCCGGGAAACGCCTCGCGGCCCGGGGGCCGACGCAAGAGGAGCGAGACCTGACGATAAGCCTGTGCCTGTTTGGTCAGGTCGTCAAAGATAATCAACGCATGCCGCCCGCTGTCGCGGTAATATTCCGCCATGGCACAGCCGGCATAGGGCGCCATAAATTGCATCGGGGCCGGATCGGAGGCTGTCGCCGCAATCACGGTGGTGTACTCCATGGCGCCGTATTTTTTCAACTTCTCACAGGCCTGCACCACGGTCGAACGCTTCTGCCCGATGGCCACGTAGAAACACATCACATTTTCGCCACGCTGGTTGATAATGGTATCGAGCGCGATGGAGGTCTTTCCGGTCTTGCGGTCGCCGATGATCAGTTCCCGCTGGCCGCGTCCGATCGGGGTCAGGGCGTCGATAACCTTGATGCCGGTCTGCAAGGGTTCGCGGACGTCGGCGCGCTCAATGATACCGGGCGCCTTGACTTCAATCTTGCGGAGTTCCGTTCCCTGGATTGCCGGGCCGCCGTCAATTGCGTTCCCGAGCGCATCCACCACGCGACCGGCCAGACCGTCACCCACAGGAACCGAGGCAATACGACCCGTGCGGCGAACCGTATCGCCCTCCTTGATTTCAAAATCCTCCCCGAAGACGGCCACGCCGACATTATCCGCTTCCAGGTTCAACGCCAGTCCTGTGAGGCCCTCCCTGAACTCCACCAATTCGCCCGACATGACGCCGGACAACCCGTGGACATGGGCAATGCCGTCACCCACGCTTAAGACGGTACCCACTTCCGAGACATCGATCTTCTGCTCGAACTCCGAGAGTTGTTTCCGCAGGATCGACGTAATTTCTTCCAGTCTTAAATCTACAGCCATACACCCACCTTGCCGTTATCCGGCCATCATCGTTTGCCTCATCATGCGCAACCGCGCCGAGAGACTGAAATCATACACCGTGTCCCCTACCTGCAGACGGCCTCCGCCAAGCAAGTCGGGGTTTTCTTCTGTCTCCAAAAACACTTTTCGCCCCCACCGGCTTCCCAAGCGTCCGGCCAGTTCCGAGGCATCGGACGGGGACACCGGATAAGCGGATGCCAGCGATCCCCGCAGAATTCCCTGCCGCGCCTCTTCCTGTTCCTGAAAATCGGCGCTGATTTCCTCAAGAAGACCCGCACGCCGCTTGGATTCAAGGAACCGGATAAACCGCCACACCAGGGGGTGAGTCCGGTTCGAAAATAAGGCGGTCAGAACCCGCACCCGGGCGTCAGCCGGAAGCAGAACATTTGCCACAAAGGCCCTCAACTCGGGAGAGGACTCCAAACTCCGCCGCAGACTTTTCAGATCCGCTGAGACGGCGTCCAAGGCCGAGGCCTCGGTAGCCAGATCATGCAGGGCCCTGGCGTACCGGCGCGCGGCTCTGGAGCGGAGTTTCATGCGCGATCAATCTCCTTCTCAAGATCACGTACCAGCGCCCGGTTCCGTTCCGTATCCATATTGGCGGCAATCACCTTGCCGGCCAGCGAAATGGCCAGTTCCGTGGTCTCTTTTCGCAACGTCACTCGGGCCTGTTCCGTGGCGGCGCCAATGTCGCGAACAGCTTCCGCGAGGAGCGACTTGGCTTTTTGTTCAGCTTGTTCGCTGACCAACCGCGCGGTCTCCTGGGCCGCCGTCCGGGCTTCCGCCACCAGTTTCCTGGCTTCAGACTCGGCATTCCGGAGAATCTCCCGGTTCCGGACCTCGGTGGCATCCGCATCCGCTCTCGCCTTTTCCGCCTGGGCCAGGGCATCGCGAATCGATTTTTCGCGCATGTCGAGAACCTTCAGGATCGGCTTCCAGGCCACCTTGTAGAGCACCAGCGACAATAATGCGAAGGTGACCCAGGTCAGAATCACCATCGGAACTTGAACGTCCATGACGCTCGGGGCCGACCCGTGTGATTCAGTGGACGGGACTTCCGTCACCGCCTTGGTTTGAGGAATTTCTTCCATGCCGGCTTACTTTCCGAGCAGACAGATCACCGCGCAAAACAGCGCCGTACCTTCAACCAAAGCCGCCACGATCAGCATGGTGACCTGGATCTTCGCCGTCATCTCGGGTTGGCGGGCAATCCCGCTCACCGCCGAAGCTCCGACCAGGCCAATGCCCAGACCCGCGCCAATGGTAACCAAACCCGCACCCACGCCCGCAATTGAACCGCTTAACATATTAGTATTCCTTTCTACTCGACACGACCACACCACCCAACCCGAATCCATTAATGAGCGGGATGATACCGCTCCCCGATGAAAATCGCTGACAGCAACGTAAAGATATACGCCTGCAGAAACGCCACAAACACCTCAAGCAGATAGATCCCCAGCGCCCCCAGTACCGCCGGCGCCGCATAATACCCGAACATCACAATCATCCCCAGCAACGAATAGATCACCAGATGCCCCGCCAGCATGTTGGCAAACAAACGAATCGCCAGCGCCATCGTGCGAATGAACATGCTCAGGACTTCAATCGGAACGATCATCACCAGCATGACCTTCGGGATGCCCGGCGGAACAAACCCTTTGCAGAACGCCAGGAACCCATTTTTGTAGATGGCGCCAAATATCATAAAAAAAAGGGTGATCAGGGATAACGCCGCCGTCACCCCCAGATTCGCGGTCGCGCTGTAGAAACAGGGAATCAGACCCGCCAGATTCATCACGAGAATAAAAAAGAATAGCGTGATGAACATCGGCGCCATTTTCCGGCCGTCTTTTTCCCCCAGGAAAGGGATAACCATCTCGTTCCGGATATATTTCGCAAAAAACTCCAGGACATTCAGAAGACCGGAGGGAACCGCCGGCTGGCGTCGGACGGTCACCCCGAGAACCAGCGCCAGGAGAACCGCCACCCCGATGACCATGGCCCCGTTGACGGTCAGGAAATGAGGAAGGGACGTGTGAAAATGCGGCGTCCACGCCCATTCATGCGAATCGGCCATATGATGCATCATGTAGGCCTGAACGGCATCACTCTTGGCCTGCACCATATTCACAACGGGCTCGGCATGTGTCTGGATCGTCTCGCTCAAACGGGTTTACCAATCTTATTCTGGGCCTTAAAGAGGCTTGCCACCTCCACGCCCGTCAACATAAATAGAGCAACAAATATCATGACAAAGAAAGATCCTCTTCCTTCGGCGTGATGAAAGACCATGAAAGCAAACACACACACGAGTGTCAATACACGGAACGCATTCGCAACCAGACCCCATCCGATGAAGGCTTTGCCGGATCGTCCCACAGCCCGGTCATTCAGAAAGCGGCCAACACCCGAGTTAAGGACTGCAAGCCCCCAGCCCAGACCGGCCATTCTCCAATCGACGGCAGGGAGCACCAGCCATGTCATCGCGGCGCCCAGCACGCCGGCGCCGACGCTGACGCTCACCCAGAGCGCCAGGTAATGAGAACCGCTCCACTTACTCATCATCATCGTCAGGGAGTGGACTTTTGTGGCCGGACTCGATGGCCCGCCTGGCCTGCGCATTGAGCATTCTGATCACCATCCAGACCTCATACGCTCCATAACCCAATCCCGCCACCATCCCGATTACGGTGAACAGGATGGAAGCACCGCCGCGTTTGTAGTCAATGAAGTACCCCAGAAACGTAAAGACGGCCATGCCGACTCCAAAATTGAGGCCCAGCATGACCGCACGCCCCAACTCGCTCCGTTCCGATGGCCGCATTATAATCTGCTTCATCATGATACACCGCGCTGACTCACGACGGGATGCGACGCTCTTTCAACCAGGCATCGATTCCCTCCGAGGCCCGGCGTCCGTCCTTCATTGCCCGAACCACCAGAGAAGCCCCATGCGTCATATCGCCAGCCACAAAGACGCCGGCGATGCTGGTCATATTGCGAGAATCACGACCAATACCGCCCCCGGGTGCCATCTGAATGCCCAAATCCTCGACCAGTTTGTTTTTCCCGGGACCGGAAAAACCCATCGCCAGAAGAACGAGATCCGCCTCAATCTTCGATTCCGTGCCGATCTTTTCGCTCATCACAGGACGCCCACCACCCGGCGGATTCGTCCATTCAACGTCAATAACCTTGACCGCCTGCACGTCTCCGTTCTTTCCGAAAAATTCCTTCGTGGCCACGCTCCACCGGCGCTGGCAACCTTCCTTATGACTGCTTGAGGTCCTCAACATGGCAGGCCACATGGGCCACGGTGTTGTGGAAGACCGGATGGGCGGCGGCTCGGGCAGGATTTCAATCTGCGTCACCTGTGTCGCGCCCTGCCGGATCGACGTGCCAACGCAATCGGCGCCTGTATCACCGCCCCCAATGACCAAAACCTTCTTTCCGGTTGCCAGGATATCCAGCGAGGAATCCATGGACTCCCTCCCCAACCTACGGTTCTGCTGGACGAGGAAATCCATCGCTTGGTGAATGCCCTTCAAGTCACGGCCAGGCGCACTTAAGTCCCTTGCCTCGCGGGCACCCCCGGACAGACAGACTGCGTCAAACCGGTTCTTCAGATAGTGGTAGGAAACATCCTCACCCACCCGAACCTGATTTTCAAACACCACGCCCTCCGCCTCCATCAACCTGATCCGGCGGTCAATGACCCACTTGGCCAGTTTAAATTCCGGGATCCCGTAACGCAGGATACCACCGGGTTTTTCAGCGAGATCATAAACCACAACCCTATACCCCATGTGGTTCAACGTATCCGCAACGACCAACCCCGCCGGACCCGAGCCGATAACAGCCACTCGTTGATCCAAACGTTTGGCCGGAGGTCGGGGCTGGACATAGCCCAGTTCAAACCCCTTCTCGATGATTTCCAACTCAATCTGACGGATCGTCACCGGATCCTTGTTAATTCCAAGCACGCAGGATCCCTCGCACACGGCCGGGCAAATCCGGCCTGTGAATTCGGGAAAGTTGTCGGTCGCCAGCAGGATATCCAGCGCTTCCTTCCATCGGCCCTGATAAACATGTTCATTAAATTCAGGAATGACGTTATCAAGCGGACATCCCGCGCCGTGGCAAAAGGGCGTTCCACAGTCCATACAACGGGCCGCCTGCTCCACGATTTCTTTCGCTCCATTCCGGACTTCAACCGGATTGAAATCCTTCACCCGTTCCTCGACCGGACGATACCCCGGGTCACGACGGGCATATTCCATAAATCCAGTGATCTTACCCATGGACAACCTCCGCTCGCTCGGTGGCTTCATCTTCCCTCATCATTTCGCCCAGGACACGCCTGTATTCCATCGGGAAAACCTTGATGAAATACGGCAACTGGTCATCCCAGTTTTCCAAAATCCGTTCTGCCTTCCGACTCCCCGTGTAGCGAAGATGACTCTCCAGAAACCCCTTCAATTCTTTCTTGTCATGCGCACTTGAGACCAGTTCCAAGTCCACCATGTCAAGATTGCAACGGGCATCAAAGGTCCGGCTTTCATCATAGACGTAGGCAAGCCCTCCGCTCATACCGGCTCCGAAGTTCACCCCTGTGGAACCCAAAACGACCACCCGTCCTCCGGTCATGTATTCGCACCCATGGTCGCCAACCCCTTCCACAACGGCGATGGCGCCGCTGTTGCGAATGGCAAAACGCTCGCCCACGGCGCCATTGAGATACACTTCACCGCCCGTTGCTCCATAGAGCAACACGTTCCCGGCTATGATGTTGGATTCAGCCTCGTAGGAAGCCGCCGGAAACGGTTTTACGATAATCCGGCCACCAGACAAACCCTTCCCGAGATAATCGTTGGATTCGCCTTCAAGGGTCAGGGTCATGCCCCGCGCAGCCCAGGCGCCGAAACTCTGTCCGGCCGACCCCTTGAAGTTCAGATTGATGGTGTCCTCAGGAAGACCGGCGTGTCCGTACTTCCTGGCCACCCGGCCTGCGATCATGGCGCCCACGGTTCGGTTAACATTGCGGATGGCGCGGGTGATCGTTACACGCGTTCCCTTCTCCAGGGCCGGCTTGACATCAGGCATAAGCGTCAGATCCATGGCTTGAGAAAGCTCGTGATCCTGTTTCGAGACGCAACGAACCGGACTCGACGAGGTTGGACGGTGCAGGATTTTCGAAAAATCCAGACCGCGCGCCTTCCAGAACGTAACCGCTTGATTCATCTCCAACCGATCCGAGCGCCCGATCATCTCATCCAGAGTCCGGAACCCCAACTCGGCCATGATTTCACGCAGTTCCGTGGCGATGAACGTGAAGAACGTCACCAGGTAATCCGGGCTCCCGGCAAATAGTTTCCGCAATTTCGGATCCTGAGTCGCCACGCCAACCGGGCAGGTGTTATGATGACACTTGCGCATCATGACACATCCCAGAACCACCAGCGCGGTGGTGGCAAACCCGTATTCCTCGGCGCCCAGCAGCGCGGCCACGGCGACGTCGCGACCGGTTTTGATTTGCCCGTCTGTCTGCAATCGAACCTGTCCCCGCAGATTATTCAAAACCAGGGTCTGCTGGGTTTCAGCCAACCCCAGTTCCCACGGTGCGCCGGCATGGCGGATGGAGGACAACGGAGAGGCCCCGGTACCACCGTCGTATCCGCTGATCAGAACCATATCGGCATGGGCCTTGACGACTCCGGCGGCAATGGTGCCCACCCCGAGTTCGGAAACCAATTTCACCGAGACCCGCGCGTCGGGGTTGACATTCTTCAGGTCGTAAATCAACTGCTTGATGTCCTCAATTGAATAGATGTCATGGTGGGGAGGCGGGGAAATCAATGTGACGCCCGGTGTGGAATGACGAACCCTCGCAATTTCCTCATTTACCTTGTGTCCGGGCAACTGCCCGCCCTCGCCCGGCTTCGCGCCCTGGGCGATTTTAATCTGCAGTTCTCGGCAATTCACGCAGAACTCGGTCGTGACGCCAAAGCGCCCGCTCGCGACCTGTTTGACGGCACTGCACCGGCTGTCTCCATTCGGCAAAGGCTGATAGCGGGCGGGATCCTCCCCACCCTCACCGCTGTTGCTCATGGCGCCCAGACGATTCATGGCGATGGCCATGGACTCGTGGGCTTCCCGACTGATGGAACCGAACGACATGGCTCCCGTGACGAAGCGTTTAACAATTCCGGATACCGGTTCGACCTCATCCAGCGGGACAGGGGATCCGGGCGTGAATTTAAACATTCCCCTCAATGTGAACTGCTTTTCCGCCTGGTCATTGATCCGCCGCGCATAGTCCTTGTAACGATCATAATTGCCGGAACGAGTGGCAAACTGGAGACTCGCAATGGCTTCCGGGCTCCAGAGATGACGTTCCCCGTCCGCACGGAACCGATATTGCCCGCCTGCCGACAGAATGGGCGCGTCATCCTGCGGCGCCTCACAGGCGGATCGATAACGGGCGTTGGCCTCGGCTGCAATTTCTTCGAGGCCGATTCCTCCGACACGCGACACGGTTCCCTCAAAATAGCGATCCAGAACGGTCGGATTCAGGCCGACGGCTTCAAACACCTGAGCACTTCGATAACTTCGAAGTGTTGAGATGCCCATTTTCGACATGATCTTGCGGAGTCCCTCACACAATGCCGCCACATAATTCTCCATCGCCCTTGCCGAACCGATATCCGAACTCAATTCCTTCCTCATCGCCATGCTGGCAATACTCTCAAACGCCATGTAGGGATTGATGGCCGTGGCGCCATACCCGAGGAGAAGCGCCATATGCATCACTTCACGAGCCTCCCCGGTCTCCACAATCAGGCCAACCCGGGTTCGCTCACCTTTCCGGGTCAGATGCCGGTTGACGGACGAAACCGCCAGCAGGATCGGAATCGGGGTCTCGGGGGAGGGAAGGTCGCGGTCACTCAGAATCAGGAGATTTTTCCCGGCTGCAACCGCCTCGTCAACCTGCGAGCACAAAACGTCCAGGGCCTGTTCCAAATCCGCAGCACGCCCTCCCGCCGGGAATCCGAGGCGCACCGTGGCAGCGCTAAAATCCTTGATACTCAAATTTTTGATCTGATCCAAATCCTCGTTTGAGAGGAACGGGTGGCGCAGTTTGATCAGGCGGGCATGCTGGGGAACCTCCGTGAGAATATTGGAGGGATTGCCAATGAAGGTCATCAGCGACATCACCAACTCCTCGCGGATCGGATCGATCGGCGGATTGGTGATCTGGGCGAACAACTGCTTGAAATAATTGAACAGGAGTTGGGGCTTCTCAGAGAAAACCGCAAGAGGGGTATCGATACCCATCGAGCCGACCGCCTCATGGGCCTTGGACGCCATAGGCTCCAGAATCATCTGGAGATCCTCGCGGCTGTATCCGAAAAGTCGCTGCCGCATGAGTAGCGTTTCGGTCATCGGAATGACCGGCGCCATGGCCTCAAATAAGCCCTGAACCGTGATTTTATTTTCATCCACCCAGCGCCTGAAAGGCTGACGGCGGGCCATCTGACTCTTGATTTCCTTGTCTTTAATCACCCGCTTGCTCTGAAGATCCACCAGCAGCATCTGGCCGGGACGCAACGCCCCCTTCTCCAGAACACGCTCGGGGGCAATGTCCAGAACACCGGCTTCGGAAGCCATCACAATAAACTTGTCCTTGGTAATGGTGTAACGGGCGGGGCGCAGTCCATTCCGATCCAGGAGCGTTCCCACAACCGATCCATCCGTGAACGCCACGGTTGCCGGCCCGTCCCAGGGCTCCATCAGGCCGGCGTGATACTCAAAAAATCCCTTTTGATCAGGCCCCATGGGATACTTGACGCCCCAGGCCTCCGGAATCAGCATCATCATCGCATGAGGAATGGATCGCCCTCCCGCCACCAGCAGTTGTAGCGCGTTATCCAGACACGCCGAATCGCTACCACCCGGATCAATGATCGGAAGCAGTTTCTTGATGTCGGCCCCGAATAAATTCGATGCCAAGCCGTTTTCACGGGCTTTCATTTGATTCAGATTACCTCGCAGGGTGTTGATTTCACCGTTGTGTGCGAGGAAACGGAAAGGCTGGGACAGTTCCCATGAAGGGAAGGTATTGGTGCTGTACCGCTGGTGGATGACGGCCAAGGCGCTCTCGACATCCGGATCGTTCAAGTCCTTATAGAATCCGGATACCTGACCACCCATCAACAGGCCTTTATAGACAATCGTCCGGGAAGAAAAACTCGGGATATAAAACCGGTCAACCGGGGCCAGCACGTCATTCATACCCGTCTGGATCCGCTTTCTCAGGACATACAGTTTCCGCTCCATGTCGGCGCCGGACAGACCGGGCTGATCGACGAAAATCTGAGCGACAAACGGCTGATCACGACGGGCCTCGGCACCCAGGACACGTCCATCGGTTGGAACTTCCCTGACTCCGAGGACACCAAACCCCTCCTCTATCGTCAGAGTCTTAATGCGGGCCATGCAGGCCTCCCGCACGCTGGTCATCGGCATAAATATCATGCCCACACCATAATGCCCTGCCGATGGCAGACTGAACTTGAGGCGGGCGGCTTCCTTCCGGAAAAATCGGTCGGGAATCTGAAGCAACACCCCGGCGCCATCGCCGGTGGTTCCGTCGCCACCCACCGCACCGCGGTGAAGAAGATTTTTCAAAACCTCGATACTGTCGGACACAATCCGGTGCGACGGGGTTCCGTCGATGTTGGCCAGAAAGCCAACACCGCAGTTGTCATGCTCATTGGAGGGATCATACAGCCCCTGAGGAGGCGGCATTCCATTTCGTATTCGGGCTTCAGGCTTTTGCATAGCATCCTTATCATCGCTTGTCGTTTCGAGCCGAAAGAAGGTACGACATTCACCCTACAAAGTCCACACAGGACTCACGGCGGACGCAATCCCGATACAAGAAACCCCGCCGGTTTCGCCGGCGGGGTCTTGAACGGATTTCAACAGAGGGCTTACCGATAGAACAGCATGTCGGCATAGGTCGGAAGAGGCCAATAGTCGGCGCCCACAACCGGTTCAATGCCATCTGAAATCGCACGCAATGCCACCATGGCGGGGATCACAGCATCCCGGTACGCCACAGCCTTCTTTCCGATGTTGCCCTCGGAGGCGGACGCGGCATTTACCTCGGCGAGCGTATCGATCGCGTCACTGATGGCGGCGGCGGCCTCGTTGATCTGCTGCAGAAGTTTGGTTTGGGCGACGGCATCCACGCCGGCCGCCTCGACTGCATTCACACTGTTCGCCAGATCCGTGGCAAAACTGATCAAGGCCGGAAGAATCTCGCGGCGGGCGATGTACAGCATCGTCCTGGCCTCGATATTGATCGTCTTGACGTAGTTCTCAAGAAGGATCTCATGACGGGCATGAATTTCACCCTTGGGAAGCGTCCCCTGCTTGATCAGCACCCTGGCATTTTCCTTATCCATCATGGCATTGATCCCGTCAACGCAATTCCGGATATTCGGCAACCCGCGCTTGGCGGCTTCCTCCACCCACGCCTCGGAATAATTGTCGCCATTGAATATCACCGCCTCGTGCTCAAAGGCATATTTTTTCAGCAGCGCCTGTACGGTGGCGTTGATGTTTTTGGCGCCTTCGATCTGATCCGCGATCTCGGACAGCGTTTCGGCCACGATCGTGTTGAGAACAAAGTTCGGACCGCTGAGCGACTGAGAGGAACCGGGCATACGGAACTCAAACTTGTTGCCCGTGAAGGCGAACGGAGAGGTCCGGTTGCGGTCGGTTGTATCCTTCGGAATGGACGGCAGGGTCGTGACGCCCAGGGCGAGATGACCGCCCTGCTTGGAGCGGCTTGCGCCCCCCTTCTTGATCTGCTGATAGATGTCCGTAAGTTGCTCGCCCAGAAAGATCGACACAATCGCCGGCGGCGCCTCGTTGGCACCCAATCGGTGATCGTTGCCGGGGGTCGCCACCGTGGCACGCAACAGACTCGAGTATTTGTGCACCGCGCGAATCACGGCGAACAGGAATACCAGGAACTGCATATTGTCATGTGGCGTATTGCCCGGATTCAGGAGGTTGATCCCGTCATCCGTGCCCAACGCCCAGTTGTTGTGCTTGCCCGAGCCATTGACGCCGGCGAAGGGCTTCTCATGCAACACGCAGACGAAGTCATGTTTACGGGCCGTGCGCTGCATCAGGTCCATCGTCAACTGGTTGTGGTCAACGCCCACATTGACCGTCGCATACACCGGGGCGATCTCGTGCTGGGCCGGGGCCACTTCATTGTGCTGGGTCTTGGCCGAAACGCCGAGTTTCCACAGCTCCTCGTTGAGGTCCGCCATGAACGAGGCGACACGCTCGTGGATGGCGCCGAAATACTGGTCTTCCATCTCCTGGCCCTTCGGCGGAGGAGCTCCGAACAAGGTGCGACCGGCCAGACGGAGGTCAGCGCGCTTCTCAATGAACTTGCGGTCAATCAGGAAATATTCCTGCTCGCCACCCAGCGTTGCAGCAACGCGCTTGCTGGTGTGATTGCCAAGGGCGCGCAGGACACGGATGGATTGTTTGTTGAGCGCCTGCATGGAGCGCAACAACGGAGTCTTCTTGTCCAGCGCCTCACCCGTGTAGGAGGCGAAGGACGTCGGAATGTAAAGCGTGGTGTTGGAACCATCCGTCTTGATGAAGACAGGAGAGGTGCAATCCCAGACGGTGTAACCGCGGGCTTCAAAGGTGGCGCGGATGCCACCGGACGGGAACGAGGAGGCGTCGGGCTCACCCTGGGTCAGCTCTTTACCGCTGAACTCCATCATAATCCGGCCGTCAGCCGTCGGAGAGATAAACGAGTCATGCTTTTCAGCGGTAATCCCGGTCATAGGCTGGAACCAGTGGCAGAAGTGCGTGGCGCCTTTCTCAATTGCCCAATCCTTGATCGCGTTGGCAACAACATCCGCAATCGTGGGATCGAGTTCCTTGCCGTCGTCAATGGTCTGCCGCAACTTCTTGTAGACGTTTTTCGGCAGACGCGCACGCTGGACCGCGTCGCCAAACACGTTGGAACCAAACAACTCGGGTACCGACTTATCAATTTCACAGCAACTCATAATCGCTCACTCCCTGTTAACGTTAGACTCCTGAAACCTTTGATGCACTCAATAGCACGCTTCATGCCAGCTTTCCGATCTCCCCTGCATACAGGGAAAAGCCAGACTTATATCAGACGGAAGCGAGGATGGCAATATTGACTTACAGCACTTTGATACAAATATGTACTATTTATGCCTATTTTATTACACTTATGTCGTCATTCATTAGGAATGACTAAACCTTAGACAAGCTCTTCTTCTCGAAGTCGCGGCATGTGTCTGTGGCTTCAACAAGTCGGCCATGCTTGCCGCATCGTTGAAGGAAAGGGTTGACTACAAAATTCCGGCAATAGCGGCACAGGCGATCCGCTTCATGCTCGTGAAAGACCTTGATGGTTCTGGGCGCGTCGTTGTCGTCGAAAATCTTCAACGGACTCGTCTGCTTGAAGGGAACGTCTGCCTCGGAGGAATAGGTGTGCCCACAGGCGGCACAAGTGAGGATCTCGCCCACTTTCTTGAAGCCCTCATACTTCGGCGCCCTTTTCAGAAGGCTCTCCTGTCCGCATCTCGAACACTTGATTTCCACGGTCGAGAAACTCATCGGCGTTCCCCCCTCATTCCAATTCCAATCGACGCGCTCAAAGCTCCGGTCTATATCAAGTCCTTTGCCTTGGCCACGGCCTCGTCAATTTTCGCGATATCCTTGCCGCCGGCATTGGCCAGGCCGGCTTGTCCGCCACCACCACCCCCCGCCACCGTGGCAACCTCCTTAATGATCTTTCCCGCGTGCAGACCCTGTTTGACCAGATCCGGACTGACAATGACGATGAACTGGGCTTTCCCGGAATAACTGGATCCCAGCACCACGACCGCTGATCCGGCTTTCCGTAGCACAGCCTCGGCAAGACTCTTCAAGGCCTCCCCCGAAACCTCACCGACGCTCGACGCGATCAGTTTGATGCCCTTTATTTCAGTCGCGAGCGCCAGGAGTCCATCCACTTTCTGCAAAGCCGCCGCCGTCTCATTTTCCTTGATCTGCTTCTCCAGTGTCTTGACCTGTCCGATCAAGGCGTCCACGCGCACAGGCAATTCGGCGGGCGAAATGCTGAACGTTTTGGCCAGCGAATCAAGCATGGCGCGGTCATGGCACATCAACTCATAGGCGGGAAGCCCGGCCACAGCCTCGATTCGTCGCACACCGGAGGCAATGGAACTCTCCGACACGATCCGGAACAAACCGATCACGCCCGTCGACGAAACATGGGTTCCGCCGCATAACTCGCGGCTAAAGTCGCCCACGCTCACCACGCGGACCGTGTCGCCATATTTCTCGTCAAACAGCGCCGTGATCCCTGATCCCGCCACATCCTTGAGCGCCATTTCGCCGGTTTCAACAGGGGCATTGGAGAGGATCAATTCATTCACGCGTCTCTCAACGGAGGCCAACTCTGCGGGCGTCAGGGCCTGGAAATAGTTGAAGTCAAATCGCAACCGGTCGGGCGACACCATCGAGCCTGCCTGTTTGATGCTTGATCCTACAATCGTCTTGAGGGCGTACTGAAGTAAATGCGTTGCCGTGTGATGACGCGCCACGGCCGCACGGCGCAACTCATCCACGCTCGCGGTTACCGGCGCTCCCCGCGTCAAGGTTCCGCGTCTCATCCGCCCGACATGCAGCACGATTCCCTCCGTCGGTTGGCGCGTATCGGTGACCTCAAAATCACCGTCGGGTCCCAATATCATCCCGCGATCCCCCAATTGCCCGCCTTTCTCCGCATAAAAAGGAGTGTCGGCAAGCAGGATGGATCCCTCCAGTCCTTCGGCGAGAGATTCAACTGAAGCGCTGGCTCCATTGGCTCCTTTTTGAAGGATTGCCAGCACCGGGGTTTGGTCAGCCAGTTTGACATATCCAGTAAACCGACTCTTGACTCCCTTGGAGACCAGATCCGAGACCAGATCCACATCGGCATCCGCCGTGGCGGCCCTGCGGGCATCACGGGCGCGCTTACGCTGCTCCTCCATCAGGGTGGTGAAGCCCGCCTCGTCTACATTCAGACCCTTTTCTTTTGCCATGACAACCGTCAAATCAAAGGGAAAACCGTAGGTGTCATACAACTTAAACGCCTCCGCGCCGGGGAAAACAGACCCTTTCCCGGCGGCCAACGATGCCACAACCTCCTCAAAAAGCGCCAATCCCCGATCCAGGGTGACGGAAAAACTCTCCTCCTCGGCCAGAATGGCCCGGGCGATCTCCTTGCGGTGCTGGATCAGTTCGGGATATTGCCCCCCCATGGTTGCCTCCAAGGTGGGCAGCAATGACGCCATGAACGGTTTCTTGAACCCGATCTTACGCCCATATCGGACGGCGCGCCGGAGTAATCGGCGCAGAACGTAGCCGCGCCCGTCGTTGGAGGGCATCACGCCATCGCCAATGGCGAAGGCCAGGGTTCTCAGGTGATCCGCAATCACCCGCATGGCCACAGCGCTGTGATCCTCATAGGGATGCCCGCTCATGCGGGACATCTGCTGAATCACAGGCTGAAAAATGTCGGAGTCATAGTTGGATGATTTGCCCTGGATCACCGAGACCACACGTTCGAGCCCCATCCCGGTATCGACATGCTTGGCGGGCAATTCCTCGAGCGCGCCATCCTGGCGACGATTATACTGGATAAAGACGTGATTCCATATCTCGATTACCTCCTGAAGGCCGGCATTGATCATATCGGGAGAACACCCGTTGAGTGTGCGGTCAAAATGAATTTCGGAACAGGGACCACAGGGGCCCGTCTCTCCCATCTCCCAAAAATTGTCCTTTTCAGCAAACTTCAGAATGTGCGAGGGATCAATATCGGTGACCTCTTTCCAAATGGCAATCGTCTCGTCGTCATCCTTGTAAACCGTTGCCCACAGGCGGTTCTTGGGAAGACCCCAGACCGTGGTCAGCAATTCCCAACCCCAGGCAATGGAATCCCTCTTATAATAATCCCCAAAAGACCAGTTTCCCAGCATCTCGAAGAATGTGTGGTGATAGGTGTCATACCCGACTTCCTCGAGATCGTTATGTTTACCGCTCACCCGGATACATTTTTGACTGTTGGCAACGCGCCGGTATTGGCTGGCACGGGCGCCCAGGAATATCTCCTTAAACTGGTTCATTCCCGCGTTGACAAACAGCAGCGTCGGATCCGCCTGCAACACCACCGGGGAACTGGGAACAATATCATGTCTCTTGGACTTGAAGAAATCCAGAAACGATTGCCTGATCTCCACGGCTGTCATTGTTTCCCTCGCCATAATCAATGTCCTTTTCTCTTTACCGTCAATTTCGCAAAAAGCCCATAAACTATACCCATTGAAGGCACGGGGGACAAGAACGTTTCATTGACATTTCCCGTACTGACATTCTTGTCTGGCGTTATTCATGACAATTTCCTATTGTGGTTGCCGATTTATGAGAATGCCTCAGTGTTTGAAATCGGTTTGGATTGTCTGGATGATCGCCATGGGCGCCTTTTCCGGCTGTATGTCGACGGAACCCACTGCGCCTGTCTCCCCGTTTTCTATTACCATGACGGCTCCGAGTCGGTTTGTTGTGAATGACATCCCCGTGGATAGTTCCGGCCTTGTGAAACTGCTTGAAAGAAAACACGTCCCCAAAGGCGAACCCCTGGTGATTGAAATGACTGTCGCCATGCCTTTTGAGGCCATCAAAGTCATTACGCAACATTTGACGGCAGCCGGATATAAACCTTTTTTCAAGAGTCCGCGCCACTCGGACTCGTCGGTCAAGAAGCCGACTCTGCTCCCTAATCCTCGGAGAAATCCGCGCCCCTGACGCAGGGCACTCATCCTGCATCCTTCATGAACTGCTCATCCTCACCAGACGTAACCAGGCTCAATGGGGGCAAACCCAGGGAGTCTCCCCGTATATGAACGAAGAACGAAAAAGAGGCGCCGTCTGGACCATGGCCCTTGCCGCTCTTGGGGTTGTCTATGGAGACATCGGGACTAGCCCCCTCTACTCCACTCGGGTCTCATTCACTCAGGGATGCGGGGTTGCCCCCACTGAAGCCAATATCCTGGGAATCATCTCCATGATTCTCTGGTCGCTGGTTATCCTGATTTCCATCAAATATCTGGCGTTGGTTCTTCGGGCAGACAACCGCGGCGAAGGGGGAATTCTGGCCCTTATGGCCCTTGTGAACCGGGACCAGAAAAAAGGAAAACGAACCCTCATGTTTGTCTTCCTCGGACTTTTCGGAGCCTCTCTGCTTTACGGGGATGGTCTGATCACGCCGGCGATTTCCGTTCTGGGCGCGATCGAGGGGCTGAACATGGGCTCGGTCGCCTTCTCACAAAGCGCCATTATCATGATTTCCCTTTTTGTTCTCATCGGTCTTTTCTGGATGCAGCGGCATGGAACACAAACCGTGGGATCCATCTTCGGGCCGGTCATGTTGCTCTGGTTCGGAGCCATTGCCATTCTTGGAGTCATATCGATAGGCAAACATCCCGGGGTTCTGGCCGCGCTGAATCCCTGGCACGCCGTTGACTTCTTTGTCCAGAATCGATGGCAGGCGTTTGTCACGATGGGAGCCGTGATTCTAGCCGTCACCGGCGGAGAGGCGCTGTATGCCGACATGGGACATTTTGGCGCTGGCCCCATCCGGGTGGGCTGGTTTGTACTTGTTCTGCCAGCCCTTTTCCTGAACTACTGCGGACAGGGCGCCTGGATGCTGAACTCGCTTAATGACCCGGCCAATACCGTTCTTGTCAACGGACAAGTGGCGCTCGCCCCGAGTCTGATCGACAACCTATTCTACCGTAATGTTCCCCAGTGGGCGCTCTACCCGATGGTTGCGCTGGCCACGGCCGCCACGGTCATCGCCTCGCAGGCCATTATCTCCGGAGTCTTTTCACTCACCCGCCAAGCTATTCAACTCGGGTATTGCCCGCGAATGTCGATCATTCACACCTCCAACGAAACCATTGGCCAGGTTTACCTTCCCGGTGTCAACTGGTTGATGTTGACCGGAACCGTTCTGCTGGTACTGGGATTCAAAGACTCCGGAAGTTTGGCCGGCGCCTACGGGGTGGCCGTGGCCATGACCATGCTGATCACGACATTCCTGATCATGGCTGTCATGCGCTTTCATTGGGGTTGGGCCTGGCCCGTTGTGGTACTGACGACCGCGCCCTTTCTTCTCCTGGACTCCGCCTTTTTTGGTTCAACAATCCTAAAAATACGCGACGGAGGGTGGGTGCCCCTTATGATTGCCGCCGGCTCGATCATGGTAATGATTACATGGCATCGCGGACGACACCTTCTTGGACAGAAAATGGCAGAAGCCTCTGTATCCATCGATGACTTCCTGAAGGATGTTGCCATCTCCAAACCGCTACGCGTGCCCGGCACGGCGATCTTTCTGACAGGAAATCCAAACGGTATTCCCCGTACCCTTCTGCACAATTTCAAACACAATAAAATCCTGCACAATCACATCATTCTATTGTCGATTAGAACGGAACATATCCCTGTTGTTTCCGTGGCGGATCGATCAGAGATCAAGGTTTTGAAGGAAGGCTTTTATCAGATCCTGATCCGTTACGGTTTTAGCGAAGACCCTGACATCCCGAATGTACTGAGTACGATTCAGCAGGAGGGACTGTCGCTCTTGCCCATGGGACTGACTTTCTTTCTCGGGCGCGAAACCCTGATCCTGACCGATGAACGAAACATGCTTTCCTGGAGAAAGATGATCTTCTCGTTTCTCTCCCGAAACGCATGGGATGCCTCGAAATTCTTTCGGATTCCGCCCAACCGCGTCATCGAGATCGGCATTCAGGTGGAACTCTAGGAGTCACTTGACTCTCGACACGCCCTTCGGGCAGGATTATATTTATGAGCATAGTCATGGAGGATCAAATCATGTCACGAGTCGCTTCGGGTCTTAAGTTGTTCACGTTTATTAGTGTCTCCGCCCTGTTGGGATGCGGCTGTAGCGCTTTTCGTGCGTCCGTCCAAAACGAGGATGTCAGCGCCGCGGCCGCCAAACCCATGGACACCGGGTATGATTTCGGTGATCTTCGCTGGCTTGGAGACAGCGTCAGTTCTGATCTGATCGCCTCCCCTGTGTTGGATCAGATTCCCCGCAAACCCATTTTGATCGTGATGGGGATTGAGAACCGAACCGATGAGCACATTGACACCAAGGCGATTACCGACACGATCCGAACCAAGTTGATCAATAACAACAAGGCCAGTTTTGTGAATGAAAGCCAGCGGGATAATCTTCTCCGGGAACAGGGATATCAACTCGCCAATTGCACACCGGAAACCCGGAACATGATCGGCAAGCAACTGGGAGCCCGTTTCATGCTGACCGGCTCGTTGGTCAAAATAACCAAGGACACCCCGCGTCAGGTGCGTCTCTCCAAACAGGAGCAGGTATACCTGCAATTGACTGTGGAAGTCACCGATTTGGAAACCGGACTGATCGCCTGGACCACTCAAAAAGAACGCGTCCGGGGCGCCAGCAAGCCTCTGATCGGATGGTAACTTTGTTTCAGCCGCAACGGCGGAGTATTCATGGCATGGGTTTCGCATACGACCATTCTGCCTCTGCTCGCTCTGGTGTTGTCGGCCGGTTGCGCGACCGTTCCGCTCGATACGGCACGGCGGAATTTCAACGCCGGACGACTTGACGAGGCGGATCTCAACCTTACCACACTTCCTCCCAATTCTGACAAAGTCCTCAATCTGATGGAACGGGGAATGATCCGCCATCTCCGCCATGATTATACCAATAGCACGGCGGACTGGCTTGAGGCTGTGCGATTGGAGAAGGAGTTGGAGACTCACAGCGCCTCCAAAGCGGCGACCAGTATGTTGGTAAACGATTCTTTGTTGGATTTTCGAGGTTACCCCTTTGAGAGAACCTATCTCCATGTCTTTCTTGCCAAGAACTACCTGGCGCAGGGGCTGTGGTCCGATGCCGGCGTGGAGGCCCGATCAATCGCACTCCGTATGGAAAAACTCGAGGGTTTCCCCGACGACGCCTTCAGCCGCTATATTGCCGCCTTCTGCCTGGAGTTGATCGGGGATGACAGTAACGCGGCTATGCAGTACAGGCAGGTTGCCAAATTGGTTCCGGGCGCTGGACTCGACGCGAAAACAGGACGGTTCCTTCCCCTGAATGGTCTGACCAATGGCCTCGCCCCGCCCGCAAGGATTGGATCAGAACTGGTTTGTTTTATAGATTTTGATGGAGAATATGGAACGATCCCGGACGTTGCGGATATCTATGCGGACGGGAAATATCTCGGATCAAGTCGGACTCTGGTCAACATCCTGAGTCTTGAATCCGCCAGTAGCGAGCGTATGGCCGCGCGCCGGACGGCCAAAAAAATAGGACGCCTGGCCATGAAAGGAGCCATCGCTTTGGCTGCATCAGCCAGAAACGATGATCTTGGATCCATGTTGTGGATGTTGCTCCTGGCGACCGAAACAGAGGATTTGCGGCACTGGGAAACGCTCCCCTGCAAACTTGCCGTGGCTCGGGTTCCTTGTCCTGAAACGCTAACGGAATTTCAAGTGGAATTCAGGAGCGCCTACGGGGGTGTTGTGAAACGAATGACCATCAGACACCCCATCGCCCGTAAAGGCCGCACTTATGTCTCCCTCTGCAGGGATCATCCGTGACGGGTGTGGAGCCCTATAAAATCATTTTGAGAACCAGGAAAATCACCAGTCCAGCGATACACAGCATAAAGATGGCTTTATTGCGCTGAACGCGCCTTTCCTGGCGCAAGGGACGCACGGAATGAAGCCCACTGCTTCCAAAATATGTGGTAAAACGCTGATCGGGAACTGTTCTGGGAACCGGCGCGGTGAGCCCGTCGTCGGGGGTATCCTCCGTCCCCCTGTAAACAGGCGTGGATCCCGGTTTTCTTTCAGGAAACTCTTCAGCGCCTTCACGAGAACTTCCTGTGGCGAACGGTCTGGACGCGGGAACGAGGGGTGTAGGGGTGAGTCCCCGAACCTGTTTCAAACGGCGCAATGCCTCGTCCTGATCGGGCACATCAACGGCGCTTGAAATCCCCTTGATGTCGCCCTCCACGCGGGCTATTTCCCGCTGAATGGCGTCAAGTTTTTCCTGCAAACGCAGATTCTTTCGTCCAGGACGTTGCATACGACATTAATGACTTTTAAGGATTATCACGACTATCGCCACAACGATAGCTGCAATTAACGGGAGACTGGCCGCCAAGCCAATTTTGAACCAATAAGCAAACCCTTTGAATTCAACTGGCGAAAAATCCTCTTCCTTGACTGTTTTGGGGCGGTTTTCATCAAACAATTTGACGGGGCCGCCGACGGCTTCGACCGTAGCCTGGGCCTTCACGAAGTCGCTTCGGATGGCGTCAATCTGGGCAACCGCCTTGTTCAGTTCATCACGAAACAGATCCTCCGGCCAGATCGCGTCATTGATTTGCTGAAGTTCATCAAGCGCCACTGAAAACCGATCCCGAGTGGCTCCGTAGATCTCAACCTGTCGAGCTGCGTGTTCCCCCAGTTTTTGAAGCGACACGACACTCTCCGTGAGTCGATCCATCATCTCCTGCTTACCCCGCTCGTACTGATCCTGTTTTTCGAGAAGATCTTCGAGCATGTGTTTTTCACGCTCCATCTCGCCCTGTTTTTGCTTCAGGCGCTCAATATGGAGTTTGGCCGACACCATCTGCGTGTTCACTTCCTCACGGTGTCTGGCCATGCGAGTGAGGTTCAGGTCTGAAATCGGACGCACAGGCGCCTCATCCGCCTTCATGCCCAGGGTGCCATCATTGCCTGACCCCAAGGTTGTGGATTTGATAGACCCGCGTCGTTGCCCCAAATCATCATCAAAGAAATCTGTTCCCATAGTGTTCTCCTCGACGTCAGAACGAACTCTGTCCCTGACACGTCCTTAAACCATCGTTGTCGTGTACGCTACCAATCAGTCCCGCGACATTCAAGCTTGTGTTATTCCTGGGTTTGCTCCGGGATCAGAAGCATCTGCCCGATATGAATATCATCAGGGCGTTTCATGTGATTCCGGTTCAACTCATAAATATCGCGCCATCGCTCCTGATCCTTAAAAAATCGGATTGCCATTTTACGAAGATTATCTCCTTTTTCGACTCTGACCCTTCTGCCGGCTGAACGTGGAGGAGGAACGGGCAACGGAACCCTGTTCAGGGTCTGATCCGCCTGATCAGCCGCTGACTCATACTTATTGCGAAGCAGGGTTGCGATGGCGCGCCATTGAGAGGCTTGCGCGTCCACGTTCAACAAGCGTGTTTTAAGCGTATCATTCTCTTTCTCAATTTCCGCCATTTTATGAAGGATCGAAGCCTCATTCGTAAACACCGTCCCGACATACCCCAGTCGGGCAGCCTGGATATGTTTTTCAATCATACGCCGCTTCTCGGTGTCAGGCCGCAAAACCAGATACCGCTGATAGTGATAGATGGCATCCACATAATTGCCGCCCTGTTTGTCGAGAAGAAAGGCCAGAGCCAGATGGGCTCGGGCCATGGTGGCATCCCGATCAAGAAGAGACTGATAGGCCGCCTTTGCACCCTCACGATCTCCCGCATTTTCAAGTTCCCGGGCCCTCTTCATGGCGGGATGATCACGTTCAGCCTCATCGGAACGCCGCGCCTCACGCTCACAACTCCCCCCGATGATCACAATCATCATTAAGAATAATGTAACGTTTAGACAGTTCATGGAGCGTGGCCTAAAACCCTTCGAACGGCATCGGTCACCTGTTTGACAGAAATGTGATTCATACACTCCACGAAAGGCAATTTGCAGACTCTAGCAAAACAGGGACGACATGCGATATCTGTTGTACAGACCCCCGCCCCTCCCCCATAAGGGCCTGTTCGCCGAGGATCGGTTGGTCCGAACATGGTAACCACGGGTATTCCGAGTGCCACAGCCATATGAAGGGGGCCGGAGTCATTCGCTATCACCAAATCCATCTGCTTGAACCAGCGCCCCATTTCGACCAGGTCGGTCTGCCCTGCAAGATTAACAACCGTCCTGATCCCGGGTGTCGCCTGCAAGTCGGCACGGAGGGTCTCGCAGAGTGCCCGGTCAGACTGGCATCCAAAAAGATAAAGGGAGGCGCCAAGTTCGTCCTGGAGATATCTGGCGGTTTCCAAAAAATTGGCCCATGGCCAGTTTTTGTTGGCCCGCCGTGATACAGGGACGATGGCCACCCGAGGTTTTGGCTGATCCACCGCGCGGGGTTGAATATCCACAGGAAACGCCACCGGCAGAATAGGCAACCCCAGATACCTGACCACATCCAGATTCTCGTCCACCGCATGGCGGTTTTTGAAACGAACCCCGGCCACGGCGTCATACAATAGACCGGCCCCCTCGCGATGGAATGAGGGCCCGATCCGGATGCCGCCACGTGCCATTCTCGCAACCATAGCGCTTTTCAGAAGCCCTTGAAGATCAATGACATAATCGTACCTGACATCCCGAACCGCCCTGAACAATCGACCGGCATGAGTCAAGAATTGACGGCGCGGAAAAGGAATGACACGCGAAACAATCGGAAAGCACCTCACCAGATCGACATACTCAGGCTGCGTCACCCAATCAACCTCGGCGTCCAGTGCGATCTTGAGGTTATTGACGGTGGGCAAGGCATGAAAGATATCGCCAAACGAACTCAGTTTGATGATCAGTATGCGTTTGCGCGAATTCATCATCACTTCCGGATGTTGGCGCGCTCTGATTCCTCACGCTCTCGGAGTCGCTTGATCTCAAACCGTTTTTCCTCTTCGGTCTTGTCGGCCTTTTCCAAATCGCCTGCCGCACGGGCTTCCTCAATCTTCTTGCCATAGAGAATCTCAATCTCAGCGATCTTGGCTTTCGTACGGCTGGCGATGTCCGCCATGGCTTGTTTCTGCTCTGAAGACAATGCGGCTATTCCCTCGCCGCGTTTCGCCATTCGTTCCATTGCCAGATCAAATGAACTTTTCAATCCGTCACCCATGGTACTCTCCTTCATGTTCAAACATCGATAATCGGCCCTTTGCCCGGCGGCGGAGTCCGGGTTCGGGAAGGTTCCTGATAGGCCTCGCCAGAAGGCGGCGGGCCGGGCGCACGACGGCGGCGAGTCCGCTTGTTGCCGAGAATCAGACTGACAATGCTGATAATCAGGGAAGCGCCCAACGCCGACCAAAAACCGTCCACATGGAATCCTGGCACCAACCGGCTCGTCAGAATCAAGAGTAACGCATTGATAATCAGCAACATAAACCCGAGCGACAGAAGCACAAGAGGCAGCGCCACGAGAATTAAAATCGGCTTAACCAAAGTATTGAGGATGCCCAGTATCATGGCCGCCGCAAACAGACTTTGCCAATCTGCGTAATCCACGCCCCGCACCATGCAGGTCGCCACCCAGACCGAAATGGCCGTCAGCATCCACCGGACCAGCACACTCCACAGGCGCTGACTGACAGTCTCCAAGGAATCAGGATTCAAAGCGACCTCCCCGTCTTTCTTGTTTCTTGGCCGAATGCAGTCGTTTGTCGTTTAGCATCCGTTCCTTCTGGCGCCGTGACCGCCGCCGCTTTTGACGCCGGATTTTTTCAACGACTTGTTGCTTCGCGCTCTTGAGACCGAGAATCTTTTCCTCAATCCTGTCACATAACTCACGCCGGGCCAGAAAACGATTCAGTTCACGCGACCGTTCACGCTGGCATTTAATCTCGATCCCGCTGATCGAATGGAGCAAATGGACGCAGGAGGATGTCTTGTTGAGTTTCTGCCCCCCTGATCCGGCGCCGAGGATGAATTGTTCAATCAAATCCTTCTCGCGAACACCCAACTTGGTCATTCGCTCCTCGAGGGCCTGCTTCTTCTCCGTTGTGACATAGATATCGGACATGCGAATGCCTGCTAGAGAACCGGATGTCGATCCATACTTTTTGACAGGTAATTTTCAAGTTCCCGTCCATATTCCGTATCTTTTCCCATGTGAACCAATTGCTTGTGAACATGAAGCAACCCATCGGGCCCCGAATCCACCTCGGTTACCGAACTGAAACGGCGTGAGGGATCAGGAGACAGCATCCGACGCAAAGTCTGAACCAATCTCTCGTTTTGGACAACATAAGGGGGAAGGAATTCAACCAGACGGTCTGCCAGTTTTAGTTTGAATTGAAGCAAGTCGCCTTCGCTCATCGCCGGGTCGCAAACCGGAGTCCCCCTTAGCATTTCGACACACACCAAACCGACGCTGAATATATCCGATTGCACGACAGGAGGCAATCGGCGGTGGATTTCAGGCGCCATATAGAGTGGCGTTCCCATAAGCCATGACGATTTTTCACCCGCCGAGGCCGCCCGCCCGAAATCCACGAGTTTGACATACCCCAGCCGGTCAATCATCACGTTCTCGGGTTTGATGTCACAGTGGACAAACCCCATGGCGTTCAGCGCCTCAAGACCGCGCAACATCATGCGAATAATATAGATGGCGATACCAGGCTGAATACAGATGTTTGAGCCTTCAAGGCGGAAAATGACATCCGTAATACGGGCCCATTCTTCCCTGGAACTCCGGATCCGGAACCGATCCAAATGAGCCCCGTCGAGAAACACCCGGAGATCAATCCCGTCAATCGCCTCCATTTGAAGATAACCGATTCCATACGTCTCCTCATAACTGTCGCGGGCCACCAGACTTGGACTTTGCATGGCCTGCAAGCGGGAAGTCTGAACGGCGATGCGCCCCATATCCGTCCAATACAGTTCAGGCGTCGGGTAATTGGCAGGATTGAAGAGTTTGATGGCATGCCGGGTTATGCATCCCCTGGCGCCCTGCCGCAGACCCAGGAAAACAATTCCCTGCCGTCCCCGCCCCAGTTCCCTCAAAAACTGGTAGGCAACGGGATAGTAAATCGCTCCGGCGCGAATGATCGCCTCATAATTCTCAGCCAACTGGGCGCAGGTCATGTGGGCCGCATCACCGGCGCTACGCGCCCCATTGGCCTCATTATCCGCCGTCTCAAGAACGGTTTCCTCCATCTCCTGTTCAGGCATGGGAATGGACTCCTATCCCCGCTTGCGCGGCCCCTTGGCGGCCCCGGCTAACTTTGGAAATTTGACCTTGGGCGCATGGCGATGAAATTCCTGAATACTGCACACTTCGATGCGAGTTGAATCTTTCATGGCCTCTATGCCGGTAATGGCCGCCTTGAGCCCATGAACCGTCGTCGTGATGGGAATTCCCCGAATCACAGCATGGGACCGCATCTTGACCTCATCCATACGCGGAATGGGACCGCTGGAAGGCGTATTGATAATCCAGTTCACCTGCTTTTCTTCGATCAAATCAACCACGTTGGGGCGTCCATCGGCAATTCGGAATAGCGCCTGACTGCGAATTCCGCTGTTCCGCAACAGGGTGCTGGTGCCCACCGTGGCGTAGATGGAGAAACCCAGTTCCGTGAGACGCTTGGCCAACGGGAGTACCGTGTCCTTATCCTCGTCCCGAATACTCAGAAACACATTACCCGAACTCGGCAACGGATTGCCTGCCGCAATCTGACTCTTGAGAAACGCCATCCCGCCACTGGAATCGATTCCCATCACCTCGCCGGTCGACTTCATCTCCGGAGTCAGGATCACATCCACACCCGGAAAGCGCGCAAACGGGAAAACGGCTTCCTTGACGGAAAAATGCTTGGGAATAATTTCCGTGGTGAAATTCATGTCCTTCAATGTAAATCCCGCCATGGCCAGCGAGGCCAACTTTGCCAGTGGAACCCCGATCGCCTTGCTGACAAAGGGAACGGTTCGAGAGGCGCGCGGGTTGACTTCAAGAACATACACGTCCCCGTTCTTGATGGCATATTGCACATTCATTAAACCGCAGACCTTGAGTTCCTTGGCCATCAGAAGGGTACAACGCCGGATCTCTTTCTTGATGGGCTCGCTCAGCGTAGGCGGTGGAATGGTGCAGGCGCTGTCACCGGAGTGGATACCGGCCAGTTCCACATGCTCCATGATGGATCCGATCACCGAGGTCTCTCCATCTGAAATGCAGTCCACATCCACCTCAACTGCATTTTCGAGATAACGATCCACCAGGACAGGTCGATCCGGGGACACTTCCACACTCTCCGTCATGTATTTGTGAAGCATGTCACGGTTGTAAACAATGACCATGGCCCGCCCCCCGAGAACAAAGGACGGACGCATCAGAACGGGGTATCCGATCCGGTTGGCGATGGCTTCCGCTTGCTCCGCCGTGGTGGCCATTCCGTTTTCCGGTTGCTTCAACTTCAACCGTTTGATCATGTCCGAAAACAGATCCCGATCCTCGGCAATCTCAATACTGGAGGGCTTGGTTCCGATGATATTGACCCCATTGGACTCAAGATCTTTGGCCAGGTTGAGCGGCGTCTGTCCGCCGAACTGGACAATGGCGCCCCAGCACTTTTCGCGATGATAGATATGCAGGACATCTTCAAGCGTCAAAGGCTCGAAATAGAGGCGGTCACTCGTGTCATAATCCGTCGAAACCGTTTCCGGGTTACTGTTGACCATGATGGTTTCAAACCCGGCCTCATGGAGGGCGAAGGCCGCGTGGACGCAACAATAGTCGAACTCAATTCCCTGCCCGATGCGATTTGGGCCACCCCCGATGATCATGACCTTCTTCTTGTCGCTGGGACGACTCTCGTCAACCTCCCCATAGGTCGAATAGAAATACGGGGTATAGGCGGTGAACTCGGCGGCACAGGTATCAACCAATCCATAAACAGGCAACAGTTTCTGTTCTTCCCGGGCCTTCCTGACCTCGATCTCTTTGCACCCGAGAAGGTGGGCGATCTGCCTGTCGGAGTATCCCATCTCCTTGGCCTGCCTGAACAGCGCGGAATCCTTTTGGAGGCCCTCCAGCGTACCGGCGGTCTTGATTTCCCCTTCATAGGCCACCAACTCTTCCAGGTGACGCAGAAACCAGGGATCGATACCTGAAAGTTTGTGAATCTTTTCCACGGACCACCCGCGCCTCAAGGCCGCATGAATCGCAAAAACCCGCATGGCATTGGGCCGCACAATCTCCTTCGCCATGACCTCATCAGTCATGGCGTCAAAGGGGCCATCCTTCCCGTCTGCTCCAAAGCCCGCCCTCCCTATTTCAAGCGACCGACAGGCCTTCTGAAATGACTGCTTGAAGGTTTTCCCGATGCTCATGGCCTCGCCCACTGATTTCATCTGCGTGCCAAGGGTGCTGTTGACACCGGGAAATTTCTCGAAGGCAAAGCGCGGCATCTTGGTCACCACGTAGTCGATGGCGGGCTCAAAACAGGCCGGTGTCTCGCGGGTAATGTCATTACGGAGTTCATCAAGTGTGTAACCCACAGCCAGTTTAGCGGCGATCTTCGCAATCGGGAATCCGGTCGCCTTGGACGCCAGTGCGCTGGACCGGGACACACGGGGATTCATCTCGATGATGATCATGCGCCCGTTCTCAGGGTTCAGCGCCCACTGCACGTTGGAGCCGCCCGTATCCACACCGATCTCACGCATCACGGCGATGGAGCCATCGCGCATGATCTGATATTCGCGATCCGTCAGGGTCTGGGCGGGCGCCACGGTGATGCTGTCGCCAGTATGCACGCCCATCGGGTCAAGGTTCTCAATGGAACAGATAATGACAACATTGTCCTTGTTGTCACGCATCACCTCGAGTTCGAACTCTTTCCACCCCAGAACCGATTCTTCAACCAGCACTTCGGAGGTGGGACTGTAGAACAGACCGCGATTCACAATTTCTTCAAACTCGCCCTCGTTGTAGGCAATCCCGCCGCCCGTTCCGCCGAGGGTAAAGCCGGGCCGGATCACGACCGGATACTTCCCGATCATGGCTTGAACCTTCCAAGCCTCCTCGAGGCTGTGCGCCGAGCCGCTGACGGGCAGATCGAGACCGATCTTCTGCATGGCGGCCTTGAACAAGGCGCGATCCTCAGCCTTGCGGATCACCTCGGCCTTGGCGCCGATCATCTCCACGCCATAGCGCTTCAGAATCCCACGGTCATGCAATTCAATGGCCAGATTAAGGGCTGTCTGCCCCCCCAGAGTGGGCAACAGGGCATCCGGCCGCTCGCGGCGGATAATCTCCTCCAGCATGGTCGCGGTGAGAGGTTCAATGTAGGTTCGATCCGCAAATTCCGGATCGGTCATAATGGTGGCCGGGTTACTATTGACCAGCACCACCTCATAACCCTCTTCCTTAAGCGACTTGCATGCCTGAACACCGGAATAGTCAAATTCACAGGCCTGTCCAATAATGATCGGACCGGATCCGATCAACATGATCTTCTTGATGTCGGTTCGTTTTGGCATAGCGATTGAGAATAATGGCTTATGATCCTAATTTCTAGATTTTTTTCGACTTCTTGTCCGTCTTTTCCCTGTATTTCAGGGCCGCCGCCACAAAATCCCGGAACAGGGGATGCGCCTTCAGTGGAGTGGATTGGAATTCCGGATGGAACTGGCAAGCCACAAACCAGGGGTGATCCCTTAACTCCACAATCTCCACCAGGTCACGACCCGGGCAGACGCCGGAGAAAACAAATCCCTGTTTCGTCATCTGGTCGCGATACTTGTTATTAAACTCATACCGGTGGCGATGCCGCTCCATGATCTCGGTTTTCCCATACGCCTGATGGGCCTTGCTCCCCTCCGTGATCTGGCAGGCATAGGCGCCCAGTCGCATGGTGCCGCCCTTTTCGGTCACTTTCTTCTGCTCGGTCATCATGTCAATCACCGGAAAGGCCGTGTTCGGGTTGAACTCGGTGCTATTGGCATTCTTCATGCCGCACACGTTCCGGGCATACTCAATCGTCGCGCACTGCATCCCCAGGCAGATACCAAAAAAGGGAATCTTGTTGGTACGGGCATACTCAATGGCCTTGATCTTGCCCTCAATGCCGCGATCCCCGAAGCCGCCCGGAACGAGGACGCCCGTGACGCCCTTGAGCCATTCCTCGGCACCGGATTTTTCGATGTCTTCCGATTCGACCATCCGGACATCAATCTTCACGCTACTGGCGATACTGCCATGAGTCAATGATTCGTAAATGCTCTTATAGGCATCCTTCAGACTGATGTATTTACCCACCACGGCTATTTCAATCGCTCCGTGCTCAGGGTGGATCAACGTATTGACCATGCTCTTCCAATCATCCAACTTGAGGGGATTGACGTGAAGGTTGAGCATTTCCAGGAGATAGACATCCACATCCTGCCGCGCCAGTTCGAGCGGCACTTCGTAGATCGTGTTATCGACATCCTTCTCCTCGATCACCTTATTCAGATCCACATCGCAAAACAGGGCCAACTTGGCTTTGTGTTCCGCACTCATGGGGTGTTCGCAACGGCAGATCAGGATGTCTGGAACAATTCCGATCGTTCGCAGAATCCCAACCGACTGCTGGGAAGGCTTCGTCTTCATCTCGCCCGCCGCCTTGATATAGGGCACCAGGGTCAGGTGGATGAACAACCCGTTCTGGCGTCCGATTTCATGCCGAAACTGCCGGATCGCCTCCAGGAAAGGCAACGACTCAATGTCGCCAGCCGTTCCGCCGATCTCCGTAATCGCGACATCCACATCCTCGGCGTCAAGGGAGCGGATGGCCGCCTTGATCTCGTCGGTGATATGAGGAATCACCTGAACAGTCTTGCCCAGGTAGCCCCCTTCCCGTTCCCGGCAGATCACGGAACGATAGATACTACCCGACGTGTAATTGCTATGACGATTGCAGGTCACCCCGCCGAATCGCTCATAGTGGCCAAGATCCAAATCCGTTTCCGCCCCATCGACGGTGACATACACCTCGCCATGCTGATAGGGCGACATCGTTCCCGGATCCACATTCAGGTACGGATCCAGCTTCTGCATCTTGACACGATAACCGCGTCGTTCGAGTAAAAACGCCAGGGACGCGGCGGTCAGTCCTTTTCCAAGCGACGACACCACTCCACCCGTGACAAAAATATGCCTCGTGGATCCATTACGTCTGGACATCAGTGATTTCCTTTCCCATCCAAATTAAGTAGCAACGTCGTCGACTCGAGCGCGTCCTTCCCCTGCATTCGGCTGATATCGAGAGGATAGTTTCCGGAAAAACACGCCGTACAATAGTTCTTTGAATCCGGAAACGGGGACAGGAGTCCGTCAATGCTGAGATAGGCCAGACTGTCGGCACCCGTGAAGGCACAGACCTCCTCATGGGTGTGGTTCGCCGCAACCAGTTGATCCCGGGTTGCAAAATCAATTCCGAAGAAACAGGGGTTGATTGTCGGGGGACATGAAATCCTCAGGTGGATTTCCTTCGCCCCCGCCTCGCGCAACGCCATGACACGACGGCGCGACGTGGTTCCGCGGATAATCGAGTCATCCACCACCACCACCCGCTTCCCCTGCACCACATCCTTCACCACGGCCAACTTCATGTCCACGCTCCGGGCCCGCTGGTCGGAGTCGGGCATGATGAACGTTCGCCCCACATAGTGGTTTCGCATAAAGCCAAAATCCAGGGGAATCCCGCTCTGCCGGGAAAACCCCAGCGCCGCCGAATTTCCGCTGTCAGGCACCGCCGTGACCAGATCCGCCTCCACGGGATACTCCTGCGCCAGGCGCATCCCGAGTTTGACCCGAACCGAGTGAACGCTCTGGCCGAAGACATTGCTGTCGGGGCGGGCGAAATAGACATGCTCGAATACGCACTGGGAAAACCCCTTGGGATCTTTCTCGGCAAAAAAGGTACTCCGAAGTCCTGACGAATCGGCAATCACCAATTCACCCGGTTCCACATCGCGAACATAATCCGCGCCAATCTGGGTCAAGGCACAGGTCTCACTGGAAAAGACATAGCCGTTACCCAGTTTCCCGATTGATATCGGCTTGAACCCCAGCGGGTCACGGGCCGCCATGACGCAATCCTTGGTCATGATCAAAAAGGCAAAGGCGCCTTTCAGTTCCGCCAGGGCGCGGGCTACACGGCGCGGACGATTGCGGAACATGGGATCCGCCAACAAATGAATCAGAACCTCACTGTCGGTGCTGGTCTGAAAAATGGCGCCGGACTCCTGATACATCAGACGCAACGCCTTCGCATTTATCAGGTTGCCGTTGTGGGCAATCGCCCAGATCCCATCACTGCATTCTACCACCAGGGGTTGAACGTTCTGGATGCGGGATGCCCCGGTGGTGGAATAGCGGACATGGCCGATTCCGAGATGCCCGGCCATCCCGCGCAGAACATCCGAGGCGAACACCTCGTTCACTTCGCCAACCCCTTTTGACGACTTGACCTGGGTGCCGTCAGAAACCACAATCCCCGCGCCTTCCTGGCCGCGGTGCTGTAGCGAAAAAAGTCCGGCGTGGATCAACCATGCGGCATCGGGAACACCGAAAATACCGAAGAGGCCACACGATTCACGAGGATAATCAGGTTCACTATTTGAATTCACGGCTAGCCCTCCATACGGGGTGTATTCCAATACCGTTTTGATTAGAAAAAGGCAAGTTTAAGATTCCTCACAAGACGAGAATCAGGCGGCGTTCTTGCGGACTCGGGGATCTTTCCGCAGACGGACGCTCTTGGGAGTGACCTCAACAAGCTCATCCTCGTTGATGTAGGCGATACAATCTTCCAGACTCATCTGGGTCGGAGGCGTGAGAATGATATTCTCATCCGAGCCCGCCGCGCGGATATTGGTGAGTTGCTTGCCCTTCGCCGGATTGACGACCAAGTCATTGTCCCGACAATGCTCCCCTACAATCTGCCCCTTCTGAACCCGGATGCCCGGCCCCATGAACATTTTTCCGCGCTTCTGCAGGTTAAAGAGAGCGTAGGAGACCGTGGAACAGTTCTCCATCGAAATCAACACCCCGTTTCTCCGTTTACGCATCTCCCCGGCAAAAGGCCCGTATTCAAGGAAAATATAGGTTAAGACCCCCATCCCCTTGGTATCGGACATGAATTCGGACTTGAAACCCAGAAGACCTCGCGTGGGTATCCTGTACTTGAGCCGGGTCATGCCGATCCCTTTCTCCATCTCGAGCAGGATCCCCTTGCGTGCCCCGAGTTTTTCGATCACCGTCCCCATGTATTGCTCAGCCACATCAATGGTCAGTTCCTCGTAGGGCTCCAGGAACTTGCCGTCTTCCTGGCGATAGATGACGAGAGGGCAACTCACCTGGAACTCATACCCCTCGCGCCGCATCTTCTCAATGAGGATGGACAGGTGCAGTTCGCCACGTCCGGAGACCCTGTGCCCGGATCCGTCAGCCAGCACTTCGACCTCCAAGGCGACATCGTAAAGGGCTTCACGTTTCAGGCGGTCGGCCACATGAATCGATGTGACAAACGAGCCCTCGGTCCCGGCAAAGGGCGAGTTGTTGGGAATGAAGTTCATGGAGAGCGTGGGCGGATCCACGGGAATGGCCGCAGCGGGGCTTGGAAATTCGGGATCCGTATAGGTGTCGCCGATGGCCACGGTGTCCAGTCCTGCCACAGCAACCACCTCGCCCAGACCGGCCTGCTCGGTTTCGACTTTCTGATTACAATTGAAACGATACAGCTTGGTGATACGCGTGGGCGCCAACTTCCCGGCCATGTTGGCCACCACAACCGGCATTCCGGTCTTGATGGATCCCGAGGTAATCTTGCCGATCCCCAGACGGCCCATGAACGGCGAATGGTCAATCGAACTGACCTGCAACTGGAGCGGCGCCTCGGGATTGCCCCCGGGCATGGGAATATACTTGATGATCGCATCGAGAATGGGCCGCATGTCCGTACCCTGCGTATGGGGATCCGCTGACGCAAATCCGCCGATGGCAGACGCATAGAGGGTATGAAAGTCGAGGGCCTGGTCATGGGCGTTCAGTTTGACGAACAGATCGAAAATATGGTTGACCACCCAATCAATCCGGGCCGCCGGTTTATCGATCTTGTTCACAACCACAATCACCGGAATATTCCGTGCCAGCACCTTCTTCAAAACAAAGAAGGTCTGGGGCATGGGCCCCTCTTGTGCATCAACGAGCAACAGCGCCCCGTCCGCCATCTGCAACACGCGCTCCACCTGGCCGCCGAAATCGGCATGTCCGGGCGTATCAATGATGTTGATCGTGTGCTCCCCGTACTGGAAGGATCCGTTCTTGGAGGCGATGGTGATGCCTCGCTCGCGCTCAAGATCCATGGAGTCCATCAACCGCTCGGCGACGGCCTGGTTCTCCCGGAACATTCCACTCTGTTTGAACAATTTATCCACAAGAGTGGTCTTGCCATGGTCAACATGCGCCACAATGGCAACATTACGAATCAAGTCAGGACGATGCATAGTTTCTTTCA
>JBAWZH010000007.1:0-39387 GCA_037143135.1 bacterium | reverse complement strand
CGAAAAACTTTACAATTTCAAGCCTTTTGCCCGACTCATAGTGTCCGACAAAAGAGGGGTGACGGCCGATCATTTTGGCCAATTGAACCTGTGTGAGTCCCGCCTGCACTCGCTTTTCTTTGAGCCATTTGGCTATCTTCTGGTATTCGTTGATGTTATTCACGGTATATTCTTTAGTGATGATTAAAATATTGCTGAATGATGTCAGGAAAGGATTTGGTTGACGGTGGTGTCCAGTACGGAGGCGATGACTGAGATCTGATAGTAATTTAAAGAACGGTGTCCCGCCTCAATTTCGACAATGGCGGCGGGCGTAACGTCAAGACCTGCAGCCTTAAGACGTTTGGCGAATTCCTGCCGGGACAGGCGTGGTTTGACCCGTTCCCTCGCTTCTTTTACCTGTTTTCCAATTTTATCTTGTGATGTCTTCATTACCTCTGCCTTCAAAATGGAGGCAGGAAGGTAGGGCAATCGTCCGTTTCAGTCAATTCAGAATTGCATCCAAAATTATGGCGCTGGGGGCGGGGTGTCCCTGGGTCACCACCTAAAGTCGAGTGCGTCCAGGAAGGCTTTGGCGATGATCATGTGTCCGACCTGGTTGGGATGGATCCGATCCCATGCCAGGGCACCGGGGTAATTGATGTGAAGCGCCTTGTCCATCGCGGCCTGGGTATCCACCAGGATGGCCTGATTCTCCCTGGCGATTGTTTTGACAACGACGCCGTATTCGTCCATGGTGGCCCGCATGGGATCCTTCCGGTTCGATTCAATATAGTAGGGCGTGGCCATGATCAGCCCCTTCACGCGGGGACGCGTGGCGGCCACCAACTCGCGGAGTGTTGCCTCGTATTCAGAGAGTGGAACAGCCAACTCGGACTGAAGGGGGCTGTCATACTGGCGCCAGACATCGTTGATGCCGATCATGATGGAAAGCCAGTCGGGATTGAGGTCGAATACATCCGTCTGCCACCGGGCCTTGAGATGACGAACGGTATCGCCACTGCAACCCATGTTGACCACCCGGATGGCCAGATCGGGATAGACGGAACCGATGAGCGCATTGGTAAAACAGACATAACCCCTGCCGAGAGGGTCGAACAGGCCTTCCCCCACGGGACGGGTACGTCCGGCATCCGTAATGGAATCACCGATCATCACGAGTTTGGATTTTTTTTGCAGTTTCATGCGTATTCTCCGTCGTGATTATTCGCATCCAGCCCGAAATTCATTTCGCTGGATAATCCCTTAAAAAACCAATTGCGCGCAAGCAAAAAGCGGCGTAGCTTGTCCCTGTGAAATCTATCACCAAGAACTCGTGACAGACGAGTAAAGGAGTGTTGCCGTGAAGATCAAGAAAAGCAGAAAGACCTTACTTCCGAACTATCCGAGCCTGCGTCAAGTGTCGGAGTCGCGGGCACTGCTGGGACTGGCGACCATTGGATTGTCTGCCATGACGGGGTTGAGCAATCCTTCCAGCAATAGCGCGTCACCTATACGTTTGAGAGGAGAACCGCCCGCCGGACCATCGTGCTCAAGTTCTGCGACAACGAACGCTCCGGTGCCTACCCCTAAACTGCCTGGCACACCGCTTCCGGTTATCAGCGGACGAACTGAACCGAGGCGACTGATGGGACTCATTGCCGTTAATCCTTCAGCAACCAATCTCAACAATAGCACCGTGTACCAGGTGAAGGAAGGTGACACGCTTTCTGGTCTGGCCAGGGACTATCTGGGTAATGCCGACCGCTGGCCGGAGATCACCGCCATCAATCCAGGTCTCACTGAGGAAACCATGAAGGCCGGTCGTACGGTCGTCATTCCGACGAAGGCGCCGGGGGCCAAGTCGGCGGCCAAGTAAGAAGACTTCCGAAAGTCAGACGGTGCTTTGATGAACTTTACGCTCTGCCTGACCCACGCGTGTAACCTGCGCTGTGACTATTGTTACGCCGGGGCCAAGAGCGTCAGGAGGATGTCATGGGAGGTGGCCAGATGCGCCATTGACTTTGCATTTGATCATTCCCTTGATCTCGCTCGGATACTGGGACAACCTCCTGAATCGCAATTGGGATATTTTGGAGGGGAACCGTTGCTCGAATGGCCCCTGTTGGTTCGGTCTGCCGAATACGCCGCGCAGCGTGCGGAAGAGCGGGGGATAAGACTCAAGAAGACCGTGACAACCAACATGACGCTTTTGGATGCCAGCAAAGCGGCATGGTTTAAGGCGAACAGTTTCTATCTGGGTCTTTCCCTGGATGGCAATCAGGCCATGCATGATACGTTGCGTCGTTATCCGGACGGCGCCGGTTCACATCAGGATGCCGCCAGGGCGCTTGAGTATTTTCGCGGACCACAGTCGAACGCCGAAGTGATCGTTGTGGTTGACCCCCGGAACGTTGTCTATCTGGCGGAATCGGTGGAGTGGCTTCTCGGTCAGGACATCCATCGCATTGCGCTCAATCCAAATTTCTATATCCACTGGCCGAATTCCGCCTTGCTGACGTGGAAGAAGGCCTGTGACCGAATCGGCGACCTCACCATTGCGAAGTATCGGCAGGGGATTCCGATCAGGATCAATGTTATTGACGGGAAAATCCAGGTTCGGCTCAATGAGGGGTATGCCGCCTGCGACCGATGCGGGTTCGGGCATAACGAGATCGCGGTTGCGCCCAGCGGCAACCTCTATCCCTGTGAGCGCATTGTTGCAGATGATTCCGATGAGGCGCTGAGGATCGGCGATGTCTTCAATGGATTCGATGCAGCCAAGCGTTCGAGGATTGTGGCCGGTCGCGGGAACATCGAGGCAGAGTGCCTTGACTGCCCTGTCAAGGCACGGTGTATGAACTGGTGTTCATGTATCAATGTCGCCACTACCGGCGCCATCAACCGCGTCTCCGGCCTGGTTTGCCATCATGAGCGCATGGTCATCGACATGGCTGACCGGGTTGGCGAAACTCTTTATGCGGAATCCAACGCGACCTTCCTGGCCCGATTTTACGGATAGCGCCAGGTGGCCGATTACTGGACGAAGAGTTCGTCAATATCGGGGGCGACGCCGAAACTGGTCAGGGCTTCGGAATAACGGTAGTAAACTTCCAGGCAGAGTGCGCCGAGTGACGTCGTATAGACCCGGCCGGCCCGTTCGGCCCAATGGTCGCCTTTGGGATCCCAACTGCCGGCGTTGTCACCGTCGTGCCGCTGGTGTTCCAGCAACACGTCCCGGAGGCGCTGGTTCCACCACAGTCTGTATTCTCCGCCCATGTTGTGCATGGCGTAGGTGGCATAGTACCAATTGTAGAAATCCCGCTGTCCCCAGTTCGGTGGTCGTTCCCGGGTCATTTCCGCGCCCTTGATCAACAGGTGGTTTTTTACTCCCATGCCGCTAAATTGACGGATCATCATGCCGGCGCAGGTCAGGGAGGGGTGCGGGTTGCCGTTCAAATTCTGGTTGGCCTCATAGGTGTATCCGACGGCGCCGGAGGATTCCTTCACGGCGCCCTTGTCGGTCACACTGTCGAGAAAGGTCAGCGCCTGGGAGAAGACGCCGTTGTCGAACGGGATTTGAGCCAGGCGGGCGGTCTTGAACGCCTGAATAAACCAGGCGGTCACGGAAATGTCGCTGGCCGCCACGTTGGGTTCATAGCGCCAGCCGCAGTCGGTGTTGACGGCTTTCTGGCAGTAGGCGATGGCCTTGCGGGCGGCCGTGCCGATACGTTCGTCGCGGGCCCGGCCATAGGCCTCGCACAAGGCGATGGTGCAGATCGCATGGGTGTATTGACTGGAACCGCGCCAGGTGATCCTCCCGTCGGGTTGCTGGCAGCGCATGATGGCCTCGAGCCCTTTCAAGACCGTTCGCCGGTATTCACCCTTGCGGGTCGTGTGGCCTCCGCTCATCAGCGCGAGGCATGCGAGGCCGGAGACGGCGGCAGAGGCGTTTTCCGGACCTTCGTGAAGGTCGGCGCGCCAGAGTCCGTCAGCCTCCTGGTGGCTGGCGAGCCAGTGAAGAGACGAGTCCACGGCGGCCTTGGCTTTGACCCCGCCTGTTCGTTCCAAGGTCATGAAGAATTCACTGGATCCGAACAGATTGATGTTGGCGGGACCCAGTTTACCGAGAGTCGGCGCGGTCTGATCGCCGAATTTGCGTGGAATGACAATAGCTTTCCGGCCCGGCTGCGGGGCCACATTCATGGTGTACCGGGTGGGTCTGTCATGCGGAGTGGGTTCGTTGTACTTCACGAAATCGGCGGGGTCGAGAGTCTCGGCGGCAATGGGATTCACAACATAGCCGGTTTCCTTTGACGTCTGGGTGATTTCCAGCGGGGCATCCTGCACGTTGAGTTCCGTGGCGGCGACATCAATCCGGGGCGTCGCGATATCCACATTCTTGCTCTGGATTACGTTCTGTTCGACGGGAACGGACTGGGGCGCGGTGGATACCTGGATGTCGGGGGTATCCAGTTGGTTGACGGCCTCGGACCGATCCGCCATTTCCTCCCTGCGCTCGGGCATGATGTCGCGGATCGGTTCCTTAATCTGGTAAGACTCTACCTTGGGTTCAGAGACCTCGAACACGAACTCCTCGATGGCCCGGCTCAGGACAGCGGCGCTGGGGGTGATTCTCCAGAGAATGGCGGCGAGCAGGATCAAGGCCGACACAATGAGTCCGATGAGAACCGCGCGCCGGTCGATGATTTGCGTGTCGGCCCCGAGTTCCTCGGCGAGAGTCCGTCCCTGAAATTTCGGAATCACGAGCGGCACCTGCGGTTTTGGCGCAGGGTGGGGCGGCGTCGGTTTTCCCGGGCCCGCCCCGGTGGCGCCCGTCTCGCGTTTGTATGGATCGTTCATGTTCGGCACGGAAGTATTCCGGTCACTTGTTTTCCTGAACTTCGACAGTGGCCGAGACCTTGGTAATCCCGACCTGCGCACAGCAACTCATCACGGCCGCGATGTTTTCCCAGCGGACATTGCGATCCCCCCGGATCACAACCGCCTGATCCCGGTTACGCACCCGTGCCCGGCTCAGGTTCACGGTGAGGGCCGAGAGCGAGAGGGGTTCGTTCTCCACATGGTAAAACGCCTTGCCGCCCGGCATGAAGCGAACGTTTACCACGATAGGACGGGTGGGCGGCAGAACCGTCTTCACCGCCTTGCTCTGCTTGGGTAGTTCGATGGCGAGATCCTGCTCGATGGACTCGATGAAGGAGGAACTGACAAGCAGGAACAGGATGATGGCGAAGATACAATCCACCAGCGGTGTCATGTCGATGGTCATCGCCTCATCAGCTTCGCGATTGAAAGAAAAGGATTTCATGCCGTCTCCCCGGGGTTGTCAGGTGTTGCCCGAATCCGTTCCTGCGCCGGCGCGTTTAATCAGAGCCAGCCGGTGAATGAACCGTTCCGCGAGGACTTCGCAATCCGAAACCAGCGCGTTCAATTTCTGATTGAAAATGAAAAAAAGGAACAGGGCCGGTATGGCAACCATCAGGGCTGAGGCGGTCGAGAACAGTTTCACGCGGATCCCGGAGGCCAGGGCGGAGGCCTTCGCCGCGCCCGTGGCGCCCGCCACGGCCTCGAAGACGATCACCATGCCGACGATGGTTCCCAGCAAGCCCAGAAGCGGCGCGGCGACGGCAATCAGGTTGAGGGCCTTGATGGGGATCCGCAACTTTCCAATCTGCCTGTTGGCGGCCACATCGCACCGGAACTTGATGTCGTCAAGCGAGGAGGTTTCGAACCGATCCACCATCGCGCGACAGACGGCGGGGAAAAATCCCGGCGTGGAGTTGGCGAGTTTTTTGAAGGTCTCGATGTCACCCGCCTCCAGAGCCTGTTCGGCCTGCGCCAGGAATTGAGTCGGACATTGTTTCTCCCGGCGGTAGAGCAGGATGCTGTTGATGGCCAGGACGATCATGGCCACAAACAGAACCGCGATGGGATGCAGGAAGGGTCCGCCCATGATATAGAGGTCGAGTAGCGTTGTGCGTGACACGATGGTCTGCGGTCCCTGTCCGGAAATTTTATGGAATTTTTTCCCGGGGTCGGCCTGGCCGCTGATGCGCTGAAAAAAGAAGACTCCTCCCGAGGAGTCCTTGGATTTGAACCCGGACACCTTAAAAAACGTTTTTTCGTCATTCCTGTAGATGTCGCCGGTCTCCAGGGAGGTCATGTCCTTGTCGGTCTTGATCTCGAAGACCTTATTGTCGCCAACGCCGGCTTCCTCCATGTCCGTTTTGATCACGGACTCCCGATCATTTTCGAGCAGGTTGTCGAGTTCCAGTTTGGTTTCGCCGGTCGCGCGGATGGCGCCCGGGAATGCCAGCACGCATAGTAACCCCATGCTGACCAGTCCTTTTATTGCACGTTTCATTGTGTGTCTCTCTTTCCTTGTTGCTTGGTAAGTTCCTTCAGCGCCAGGGGCATAAGGGCCCTGCCCTCCTCAATGGCGCCCTGGTCGCCCTTTGGAAAGTCCCGGGTCAGGCGATCCAACATCTGGCGTGCCTGGGCCCATTGTCGAAGTTGAATATAGCATCGTGCCGCCTCGAGGCAGGCGGTTTCGCGTGGGAGGGTGGCGACACTTTTCTCGAAATACCGGGCGGCGATCTCGAACTCGGGTTTCTTGAGGGCGGCATAATACCGGCCCGCCTCGAAGGCGGCGTCGGCTTTCACATCTTCGAACGTGTCGCCCTCGATCAGTCCCTTCAGGTTGGCAATTCCCTTGCCGTCCTGGCCCTGCGCCATCAGGGAGAGGGCGCCATAGAGATCCATACGGGGTCGACGGTCGGAGCGCGGCCACTCCGCGATAAACTTACGATAGACAAAATCCACGTCCTCCCAGCGCCGCACCTTGGCATACCCCAGAGTGGCCTTGACGTACGCTTCCTCGATGGCCTCGAATTTCGGGTATTCGCGGATGAGCGCCCCGATCTGCCTGACGCCGTTGGCATAGTCGGCGAGTTTGTAATAGGACTGGCCGCACATATAGAGCGCCTTATCCCGACTCGGATTTCTGGCCAGGGCAGGGGCGTCAAGGAAAGGTCCGAGCGCCTTGGCGCATTGGGCCCATTGGGCCTGTTTCCAGTAGAGGTGTCCGAGATAATAACGAATCTCGCCGGCATCCAGATCCCGGGGCGGGGCCATTCGTAACCCATCCCAGTTGGTGCGTCCCTGTCGCAGGCGTTCATTCATGGGGACGGGGATTTCAACTCCTTGTTCGTTTTTCAGGGTGTCGCCGTATTCGTCGAGCAGGGTGGAGTAGGCTTCGGCAGCCACGTCGACCTGGCCGTCCGTTGCCGCATGGAATCCCAGAAGTTTCAAGGCCGAGACCCGCAACGGACTGTCCCGGAAATCGTTCAGATAAAAGTTCAAAGTGCGGATCGCCTTTGGGAGGTTCCGCAGGGCGATGAACTCGCGGGCCAGCGCGTAGCGGGCCGTGTCGGACATCTCATCATACGGCACATCCCCCACGCGTTTCCTTTTGCGGTGTTCGGCCTGGGCATTGGAGAGGGGATAGCGTTCGAGAAACTGTTCGAAGATTCGGGCGGCCGCCACATGGTCTCCTGTGTCGCTGAAGGCCTGGCCGGCTTTCAGCATGGCGGGTTTCACGTAACGCTGGCAGTCGACGAAGGCGGGGTCGCGGGGATCGGCCCAGTACCAATACGACTTGGCGAGGGCCGGGCTGTCAAAGTCAACACAGGTATTGACCACGTTGGTCCACAGCGATTCAGCCAGGCGTCTTTTGCCGGCCTTGTCCGAGGCGTGTTCCCCTTTGCCGGTTTCGATCGCGAGCCAGTACCGGGCTTCGGCGATGCGGGGATTTTTGTGGGGGACGTTACGAACCATCCATTCGTAGGCCTTCACCATGTTCTGGCCGTGTCCCTGCATAGACCAGCAGTGGGCGATGCGGAGGGCCGCCTCGTAAAGTCGATCCGCCTTATCATCCACGGGGTCGGGGCGCCACGGGTAATCCCGAATGTCACCTTCGGCAGTCTGGGGCGGGCCATAGATCCTGATGAAATCCTGGAATCCCTTGGCGGCAGCTGAGTAATCCTTTCTGAGGTAGTAGAGTTCGGCCATGGAGAATCGGGCCTCTCTTGATAACTCGGAAAGTTGGCCCTGTTTCTCGATCAGTTCCGCGCACAAGTCGAGTGCCTGCTTGATCACGTCGCCGGTGTCCGTCCGGGTGACGATACTCCTGAGATAATCCAGGGCCCTGCCTTCCATTTTCAGATCGCCCTTATTCGCGTCGAGTTTCTGGCGGGTGATGGCGAGCAAGGCGGTGTAGGTCTTGATGGTGCGCGGTTTGTCACCGAGTCGGTCGGACACCGAGGCGAGGTTTTCCAGGGAGGAGATCCGGTAGGGATTGGAATCGGGGGTTCCGGCGGCGGCGGCGGATTCAAATGCGGTTGCGGCTCGAGTCCACTCGGTGGTGGTGCTGCAACGCGCATAAGCGGTTCCGATTTGGGCGTAGACGTAGGACTGCAGGGAGTCCGGTGAGAGCACATCGTTGGAGTAACTGTGGAGAATTCTCTCATAGTGTGCCGCGGCCTCGGTGAAGCCGGTATTACGCTGCAGGGCGTCCGAGAGAGAGCGGTCGGCAAGAAAGACATCGGCCTCGGCGGCTTCGCGCGTGCCGGGTGCGGTTTTGATTTTCTCCCGGATCAGGCCGATGTCGGTGTCGGTCACGATCGGGCTGGGTTTATCCCTGTTCATTTCAAACTGGCATTGGGAGAGTCGTCCGTCGAGATCCAGTTTCGGGTTGAGCGCCCGGAGCAGGAGGTAGTTCTCGAGGGCAACGCTCCAATTTTTTCGTTGGTAATGGTATTCCGCCAAATGGAAATAGCACTGTTCCATGATGGAGCCCCGGCGTTCGCCCGTCGAATCCCGTGCGAGTTTGGCGGCCTCCGCGTACCGTTCCATGGCCTTGGCCGTGTCCGACATGTCGGTTAACGTGATTTCGGCCGCGCCCAGCATGGCCTCGGCGGCGAGTTCCCGTCCCTGAGGATCGGTGTTTCGGGCCGTCTTCTCCAGCGCGTCCACGGCTTTCCTGGGTTCCTTGTTGTCGCGTAAGGAGAGACCGAGGATGTATCCCGCGCCAACGGCTTCAAGCGAAGCGGGGTAGGCCGACTTGAGTTGTTCGCAGAGGGCGATGGTTTTGTCCAGTTTCTTCTGGGTTCTGTAAAGATCCGCCGCGCGCAGGAGCAATTCCGGGATCTGCCGGTTTTTCGGGTATTGCTGGACGAAATCCTGAATGGCGTCCACGGCGCGGTCGGGTTTTCCCGCCTTGAGCCACAGGGCCGCCAGTCTGAAGCCCGCCTGTTCGGACAAGGGGGAATCACTCTTGCGTTTTAGAATATTCAATTTGGCGGCGGCATCGTCGTAGCGGTCAAGAAGCGTGTAGTACGTGCCGCAGAGCAGGAGCGCCTCATCCTCATACAGTCCGGGGCCTTCCGCGAGAAGTTTTTCGAATGTCGCCACGGCGTCGGCGTGATTCTTCAGGGAGGCCTGGAATTTCCCCAGCATGTAGGCGGCGTCAGCGCGGTTCCGGAAGGTTTTCGAACCCGCGTCCAGGGTGGTCTTCAGGGCGGCCATGGACTCGTCCACCAGGCCCATGGTGTCGTAGCACTTCGCGAGCCTGTAATTGGCCTCGGTGATTTGGGAGTGATCCGGGTATTTATTGAGAAACTCCAGGTAATGATCCGCCGCCTGTTGGAGGCTGCCCGCCTTTTCAAGTTGATCCGCATCGCGGAGGAGGTCTTCAGGAGTTCCGGCGGCCGGGGCGAAAATCGGAAGGAGGACGATCAACGCCAGGCTCGCGATTCGGAGTCGGGCGCGGCCGTTCAAGTGTGTCGTTGTTTCCCCGTTCATGGCGTGCATCATGTCATTTCTGTTTCCGGGGTAAATTCAATTCTTTCAAGGCCATGACATCCGGATAGACGGGGCTTTTCATGATTTCTCCGACAAAGGGGGAGATCGGGTAGCGGTCGATCAACTGGGCATACCGTTCGGCCGCCTCTTTCCGCAGGTTCATGGCCTCCAGGGTCTGGCCCAGGGAAAAGGTGGCCCGCACGGCGGACTCGGGTGACCGGGTGGCAAAGAGCAGGTATTCAAAGAGTTCCCGGGCTTTCTGGAAATCGCCGTTTTTCATGGCGATCCGTCCGAGTGTATAGGCCGCATCGGCCGCGAGAAAATCGTCCGGGGAACGCGTTGCGGCATTGAGGCGCGCCACCGCATCGGCATGCCGGCCCTTTTTCAGGTCGATGAGGGCCTTGATGTAATATATCCAGGTGGCCTTGGCGTACACTTCGGGTGATACCTTCCCGCGTTCCGACTCGCCGAGTTTTTCGTACTGCATCAGGAAACGGTCGGCCTCCTCGGGGAACTCGCGTTCCTCGGCCTTGCCCAGAGCGAAGCGGAGATAGAAAATCAACAAGCGATCCTCAAACACCCGGAGGGGATCCGTTTCCTCCTTGGCCAGCGTCTCATACTGCGCCAGCGCCTCCTCCTGTTTTCCGGCCCGATACAGGGCCTTCGCGCAGGCGTCCCTGATAGTGAGCCGTTCCTGTGCCCGTTTGGCCGAGGCAAGCGCCCCGCGAAAGGTCTCGGCGGCCTTGGCGTAGTCCGCCATGTCGAAATAGATGGAGGCAATCTCGAAATCAAATTTGTACTTTTCAATTTCATCCCCGGCGGTCTTCGTCAAGTCCTCCAGCGTGGCGAGCACGTTCCGGTAGTCCTTGAGGCCCTTGTAAATATCCAGCATCAGAGTGAGCGTGTCGCGACGGCGGACTGTGGCCGGGTACCGGGCCAGGAGCACGCGGCAGTTTTCAAGCGCCTGCGGCATCAGGTTGTCCTTCTTGTAGGACGAGGCGAGCCGGAAGTAGGCGCGTTCCGAGGTTTCCGGATCCATGTTTTCGACCCGGAAGGCCAGCCCGATTCCGTCGAGCGCGTCGCACAGCACCTCGTAGGCGGGCACGGCCTTGAAGGCGTCGCGCTGAAGGCTGTTTGTGCAGGCGCCGACGGAGTTGTCGAGGCGGACTTGGACGTGGGCATTCAGGCGGATGAAGTCGGCCAGATCAGAAGGGGAGCGGTTGACAAACTCGCCTGCAACGGGCTCCATGAGGGCGAACTGGGTGTCGTAGGCGAGAGCGTTCTTCATCGTCTCGCGTGACAGGCGCGGGGCTCCGTTGGTCGGCTGGTAGAAGACGAGGCGTTCCTCGGCGGCCCGGGAGTAGTAGTCGCAGGCTTCCCGATAGTGTCTTCCGTTCTCGTAGGCCCAACCGACCCAGAAGCAGGCTTGCCGGTAATACTCGTGGCTGGGATTATCAAACACCTTGAGATACTCCCGGAGCACGAGTTTCATTTTCTCGTAGTCCTGCTGGTTGTAGTAATTGATCGCCAGCGTGAAGAGTGATTTCTCGCCGAAACCGCTCTTGGGCGCGATTTGCCGTATCTTGCTGAACTGATCCTTGGCTTTTTCGTAGAGGTCGGCAGCCTGTTCGCGCTGGATGACCCTGAACCGCAGGTCGCGGGGATCCAGCACGGCCCGCAGGACTTGGAGGAGGGTGGCGTCGCTGTTCGGGTTGAGACCGGGCGCGGCGGTGTATTCACCGGCCAGTTTGTCCTCTTTCTCGATGCCGTCGGTCCAGACGATGCGAGTGGCGCTGATCGCCTCAATCTTCTGGAGAATGGAGAAGAGCATGGCCGACTTGCCGGAATAGACCTGATTCCAGACCCCGAAAGGTCGTGTCAACGGTTTGAACCGGTTGTCAGCCTGTCGGACATCGACAATCTCGATGACCTTCCATGACCGTTCGGCATCCGGATCGTCGTTGTTCAGGGTTGGGGGCGGCAGGGTGGGGGTTCCGCCGGTCACGCCGATGTCCAGAACCAGGCGGTGGTTCGCGACATCGAGGATGGATTGAAGCGCCTGATCGATGACGACGCTACCGTCTTTCAAAGCGACTTTTTTCCCCTTCAGGAAAGACTCGACCGTATTGGGGCCTTCCTCCGGCGCCCACACGAAGGAGATACGGGCCGCCTTCGACAGGGTTAACAGGGCGTCGCGCGCCGTCAGAGGCTGACCGGTCGGCCATTCGATATCGACCATTCTTTGGAATGGAGCATAGGTTTTCCGGATATCGTCACCCAGATCAATGATTTCCTTGGGATAGATTTGGATGGCGTACTCGACGGCATCTTTTCTGCGCAGGGTTTCCTGGGCGGCCTTGCTGTAGAGATTTCCTGCGCTGAACAGGAGCCGCAACCGGTCCTCATCGGGAAAATCGCGACCGCGGTCGGCGATGGCGGCATACTGCCGGGCGGCGTCGGCGTATCGTTTCTGATCCTGATACCATTGGGCAAGATCGAGCGCCAGTTTTTGAAAACGCGGGTCGGCGCCGTAGTCGGCCTCAAGCTGCGCGAATTTTTTTTCCGCTTCCTCCCGATGCTCCTTTCTGTCTGACTTGAACAAGGATTCCAGCAGACCCAGTTCGATGCCCTTGACCTGATCCAGCAGGCGGGGATCGGTGGTCTCCCGAGCCTGGGCGAAAAAGGCCGCCGCACGCGTGGCGGAGGCGCCGGGCAGGAGGGTGGGACGGGCCTGGCCGGTTTGGGTTTCCTTCGGCGGCGAGACGCTCGCGATTTCGCATTGTGCCCGGTGGTAGAGAACCTCCGCCTTCAGAGCCGTCCAACTTTTTGCCTCAAAGCCCAGTCCCGTGTAGGTCTTGTCGTCGAGGAACTGGTCGCAGGCGGAGGCACAGGCGGCGTAGTTCGGAGGTTTGACGGGGTGGCCCGTTTTTTCGTCCACGATTCCCTTGGCATGCATGCGGATGAGGCTCAAGAGCGCCTGCGCGCCCTCGACGGCGCCCTTCTTGTCCCGAGCGGCCTTTTCCCAGGCGGCGCGATTTTCATCGTCACCGTGTGCGAAACTGACATCAATGCCCTTTTTCGCGAGCAGTTCCGCCTTATCGCGGGCCTGTCGGATGAGGGGCGAGAGCGGATAGCGCGTGAAGAGTTGGCTGAATTTGTCGGAGGCTTTGCGGTAGAGTTCCGTGGCGGCGGCGCCTCCCGCCTTGTCCGCCTGATCCATGTAGATTCCGCCGATGTAGAACAAGGCGGAGGCGGCGTAATCGGGGTCGCCCTCGATCACGAGATAGGCTTTCAAGGCGCTGTCAGAAAGACCTTTTTCGCGGTAGAGGTCGGCGAGAACCGCCTGGGCGGCCCGGTACCCCTTCGATGAGGACTCAACCTGTCGCAGGTACTCCTCTATTTTCGAGACTGATTCTCCGCGGTACTTCTCGGCCATTCCGAGCATGAGGAAGAGATCCGACCGGGCGGGTCCGGCGGGAACCGTGTCCATGAATCCCGGTTCACCCAGGGAGCGGACGACCCCGTCGAAATCGTTGCGTTCGAACTGGAGTTTCGCGAGCAGGAGCCTGGCCTTCTGTTTCATCTCGACATCGTACCGCACATTTTCGAGCCAGCGCCGCGCCTCCTCGGATTGTTTTCGGTCGGCGTAGAGGGCGCCGAGTTGGAGGGCGGCATTGTCGTGCGCCTTTTCGAAGCCGGCGGGAATGGGTTTACCCTCGTTCCGGAGTTCGGCCATCACGTTCTGGAAATTCTGGACGATCCGGGTGTACACATCGACCGCCTTTTCAACCTGGCCGATTCCGCGATAGTATTCGCACAAGGCCTGGTCGGCCTCCATACCCGTGGAGTGATTGAATTTTCCGATGTTGTCCCGGATGCGTTTGTGCAGGGCGGTGATTTCAGCCTCGCCCTCCTTGCCCCGCCGGGCCAGAATCATCATCCTGTAAACGAGCATTTTGCCGAGGATCGGGTCGTTCGGGTATTTGGCCGAGAAGGCGGCGATTTTTTCCGAGGCGCCGTCCAGGTCTCCGAGACGGAACAAGGCGGCGGCGAGGCGGTGTTCGGCCATCATCTTCTCCCGACCCTCGGGAAGAGTGCGGACGGCCTTGGAGAACCAGGGGCGCGCCTCGGCATACTGGCCGGTGAGGTAATGGCATTCGCCCAGCATCAGGAAATGACGGCCGCACGTCTCCTCGGGCCGACCCTTGATCTCGTCCTGAAGTCCCCTGATGGCATCGCCGTACTGTCTGTTTTCGAAGAACTGGCCGACGCGCGGGGAGACCGGGGCCGGTTGTTGCGCGACCGACACTGAACAAAGTGTGGCAACAAAGAAAAGCAAAACCAGGGAGTGTTCCTTCAACGCTTTCGAATCCATGTGATCCTTCTGTTTTCCGAACTGAAACTATACTTCCTGCCATTGGCGCTGTCCATACGGTTTTCAGGAAATTCTGGGGAGTAATTGGCAGTTCTTGACGGATTCTTGACGGACGAAGGGGATGAGTATTGCCATGACCGGGTGGATATGGTCTATTTTGTTTTTAGGACGACACTGGCGAAAACAGCAGTTGATGATCGGAGAATGGAAATGAGTACTGATCCATATCAGTTTCACGGGCCGCCGTCCGAGGCGTGCCTACGGGCTTACTTGGCGCGGGCGGTGACCTACGCGCGCGGATTCGCCTCCCATACGTTGCCGGACGACCTGCGGATGATCGCGAAAGTGGGGGCGCGGTTTCTCGGCCGGTCGGCCTTGATTTGGAGCCCGGATCCGGACGACAACGAACATTTCCGTAAGGCCGCTGCTTTTGTGGCCCAGGTACATGCGGTTGATCCGAGTATCATATGTCAGGCGGCGGTCTTCGAGGCGGTTTATCCCGAGGTTGACGCGATTGGGATTCCGGAGTGGGTCTTCACGGCACTGGGCGAGCCGGTGGAACGGCGCCGATTCCGGTATCTCGACATGGTGCGACCCAGCGCCGGGGATGGGGAACATTGGCGGCAGTTTGGCGAAGGGTGCCGGGTTCCGGACTTGACGCAGGCGGAGACGCGACGGTGGTTTTATTACCGGTGCCGGTGTTATATCGAGGCGGGATTTGAGGCGATTCATCTCGGGCAGCCGCATCTGTACGCCGCGACCGATGACGGTTACGCATTACTGGATCAACTCATTCGCCACGTGCGTGACTATGCGGCGGTTGCGGCGCGGCGGGGTTGGGTTTTCTTGGATGCCCACACTCACGGCATCGTGCGCGGTGGTCGGCTGTTGTTTGATTTCCATTCCCGGCCGATCTCGGCAACCAATGACCTGGCGCACCCCGAGGGAATCATCCTGCAACATCGCGGGACGTCGCGGGGCGGTATCGCGCCCGCCGGCTGGACTACGGCCAGTTTGCCGTTCCTCCTCGAGCTCGACAATTGGGGTGGATGGTCGATGCCAGCCGAGAAACGGTACGACCTTGTAGCGCGGTCGCAAGCGATGCGCTGGGGATGGGACGACATCGCGTGGTTCGCCCACCAGCCTGCAACCGTACGTCAACATTTTTTGAAGTATGCCCATCGGTGGTTGCGCTCTGCGGATTCGGCGGGCTACTTCCAGATCCCAATTCGTCGGCTTCTTGGTGAAGCCCCGGTCTCTGATTCCACCGGTGCGCCGGTGTGGCATTACCAGGCAAACCGTCCTTCGCCGGCTTGTCCGCAAGGGTTCGGCGACGAAGACGCCATCGCCGCACTGTGGTCGGAACCGGAGTCGGCGTGGTTGGCGGATTACCACGCCACCAATCTCCGGTCGCATCGTGCGCATCCGACTCTCGCCAACGGAATCGACGCGCCGGAATTGGTTTACCTCGTCGGCCCGATTCAAACGGCGTTGGGCGGGATTGCCGGCGAGGCGATGAGTCATTACAGTCGGCTCTTTTCGCGCGGCGACGGCACATTCGAACGAGTCGTCGTGATCCCGCACGGGGGTGAGTATCCGTTCACGGTCAGTCTCGATGGCACGATGACCGAGTACTACCGGCGAGGGGGGTTGCCAACCAATCCAGTTTGGCGGCTTGTGACCACGGAGGCCAACCAAACAGTCCTGCTGCGTTTCGATTACCGCAACCGGCAGGTGCAGGCCCTTGATCAGGCCGGGCGGTCGCTGTTGGTGAAGTGACGGGCCGGTTGGCATGAGCCTTGAGAACAAGTTGGAAGTCGCCCTAGAGGAGGAAAGCATGGATCATCCAAGGATTTGTCTACGGGTATGAGTCACGATGCGATCATTATTGCCGGTGCCCGTGAGCACAACCTGCAGAACATCACGGTCCGGATTCCGCGCAACAGTCTGACCGTCATCACAGGGTTGAGCGGGTCGGGGAAATCCTCGCTTGCTTTTGACACCCTTTTCGCCGAGGGGCAGCGGCGGTATGTGGAAAGCCTGTCGGCCTACGTTCGTCAGTTTCTCGATCAGATGCAAAAGCCGGATGTGGATTATGTCGAGGGTCTTTCGCCGGCTATTTCAATCGAGCAGAGGACGGCCGGATCCAATCCCCGATCCATTGTGGCGACGACGACGGAGATTCATGATTATCTTCGCCTGCTCTACGCCAATGTGGGTCATGCTCATTGTCCGCAGTGCGGGAAACCGGTCGCAGGGCAGTCCGCCGAGGTGATTGTCGAGCAACTTCTGAAGCACCCGTCTCAGACCAAGGTTGTGCTTCTCGCGCCACGGCTTCGAGGCAAGAAGGGCGTTCACGAGGCCGTTTTTGAAAAGATTCGCAAGCAGGGCTTTGTCCGGGTTCGCGTGGATGGCGAACTGGTTGAGATCGACAAGGTTCCGATCCTGGACAAGAAAAAGGCGCACACCATCGAGGTGGTTGTCGACCGGTTGGTTCTGATCCCGACGATCCGTTCGCGGCTGAATGATTCTGTCGAGTTGGCCATGAAGGAGGGGGACGGGGTGTTGATCGCGTTGACGCAGGGGGCGCAGGAAACCGCCTGGGTCGAGCGGTTGTATTCGGAAAAGTTTGCCTGTCCGGACTGCGCGTTGAGTTTCGAGAAACTGACCGCGAGACATTTTTCATTCAACAGCCCTTATGGCGCCTGCCCGGACTGTGCCGGGTTGGGCACGAAACTAACCTTCGATGAGGGACTGGTGGTACCGAACCCCGAGCTTTCGATTGAAGCGGGGGCGATCCAGGCATGGCGGCGCGGGGGGCGCAGGTTGATCCTCTATTACAAGGGGTTATTGAGAGCCGTGGCTAAACAGTGCGAGTTCAGTCTGGAGACGCCATACAAGGATCTCTCGCTGGAAATCCGCCGTCTCCTGATGAATGGATCCGGAGAGAAGGAAATGACCTTCGGTTACTGGCGGGGCGGTTCCTTCAAGCATTACGAGAAACCCTTTGAGGGTGTGTTACCGAACCTGGCGCGCCGGTATGAGGAAACCGACAGTGATTTTACCCGGCAGCGGTTGCGGGATTATATGAGCAAGCAGTGCTGTCCAACCTGCAAGGGCGCCCGGTTGCGGCCGGAGATCCTCGCGTGTACGGTGGGGGATAAGTCCATTGTCGATCTGACGCGACTCTCGGTGCGTCACGCGTTGACGTTTCTCAAGGAGTTGGTTCTCCCAGATCAGGAGTCCAAGATCGCCCATGACGTGGTCAAGGAGATTTTGGAGCGCCTGCAATTTCTGGCTGATGTAGGATTGGATTACTTGACGCTGGATCGGGAAAGCGGATCGCTGTCCGGTGGCGAAGCCCAGCGCATTCGTCTTGCAACCCAGATCGGATCCCGGTTGGTGGGTGTGTTATATGTGCTGGATGAACCCAGTATCGGGTTGCATCACCGTGACAATGAACGCCTCATCAATACCCTCAGGCAATTGCGCGACTTGGGTAATACGGTCGTGGTGGTCGAACATGATGAGGAAACCATCCGGGCTGCGGACTATGTTATTGATCTGGGCCCCGGGGCGGGCCGACATGGCGGACAGGTGACGCACGAGGGCACGGTGACAGAACTCCTGGCGAATCCCAAGTCACTGACGGCCCGTTACCTGAACGGGGAGCTGACCATCGCAGTGCCACCGGTTCGAAAGGATCCCGGCACGGACTGGCTTCAGTTGATGGGATGTACCGAAAACAACCTGAAGAATGTGAATGTCAAGATTCCGCTGGGTTTGTTTGTCTGCGTTACCGGGGTGTCAGGGAGTGGCAAGAGCACGCTGGTCGATGACATTCTCAGGCGGGCCTTGTTCCGCAAAATTTATGGATCGCGGGAGATTCCCGGAGCGCATCGGCGCCTGCTCGGGGCGGAAAAATTGGACAAGGTGATCGTGATTGACCAGTCCCCGATCGGGCGCACTCCCCGTAGCAATCCCTCGACCTATACCGGGGCCTTTGCCCCGATCCGGGATCTGTTTGCCGCGCTGCCGATGTCGAAAGTGCGCGGTTACGGTCCGGGACGGTTCAGTTTCAACGTCAAGGGCGGTCGGTGCGAGAAGTGCAAGGGCGATGGGATCATCCGGCTTGAGATGCACTTTCTCCCGGATGTCTATGTCCCTTGTGAATTGTGCCGGGGGTTGCGGTATAACAAGGAAACCCTGGAGGTTCGTTACGGGGGGAAAAACATTGCCGAAGTGCTCGCGCTGACTATTGATGAAGCGCTTGATTTCTTCAAAAACATCCCGTCCATCGAACGCAAGGTGCGAACGTTGTCAGAGGTGGGTCTCGGGTATATTCAACTGGGTCAGGCCGCCACGACGCTCTCGGGAGGGGAAGCCCAGCGGATGAAACTGGCATCCGAACTGAGTCGCCAGGCGACCGGAAGGACTTTGTATCTCCTGGATGAACCCACTACCGGGCTTCATTTCGCCGATGTGGAGAGGCTTTTGCATGTTCTGGAACGGTTGCGTGATGGCGGGAACACCGTTCTTGTGATAGAACATAATCTGGACGTGATAAAACGGTGCGACTACATTATCGACATGGGGCCTGAAGGGGGCGATGACGGCGGAGAGGTGCTGATTGAGGGCACTCCGGAAAAAGTGTCGCTGTGCAAGGCTTCTCATACGGGACACGCATTACGGAAACATGTCATATGAATGGAGTCAGACAACTTTTAATGGCGGGATGGCTGTGCGGACTGGCCTCCTTAACTTATGCGGCCGAAGAGTCAACTGTCACCCCCCTGGTTGCGACGCGTGCGGCGTTGGAAGATGGCCTGTATGATCTGGCGCGGAAGCAGGCCGAGGATCTGTTGCGCACGGACGGCGTTTCCGGTGTATCCCGGGGCGATGCCACGGTACTTTTGGTTCGCGCCCTGTACGGGCAGCACCGCTTCAAGGAGATGCTCCAGACGATGGATGCGACGACGCCCGGACTGCCGACATCCGAGGCGGGCGCCCTTGTGTACTGGCACGCCGTGGCCCAGTTTGAATCGGGTAGAGCGAAGGCCGCCTTGTCTGAAATTTCCGGGTTCGGGACGCGCTTCCATGGCAGTCCACTTCTGTCTCGTGCCTTGCGGTTGGAAGCCTGGTGCAATCTGCGGGACAATCGACGAAGCGAGGCCCTCGAACTCTTCGAACAGGTTGATCGGCAGTTTGGGGCCACGGATGAAGGGGCGGCGAATTTACTGGATTGGGGCCAGGCCCTGCTGAGTTCCGGGGATGCGCCCACAGCCCGGATTATTTTCGAGAAACTGATCAAGCGCACTCCGTCCTTGTCCGCTGTCCAGGAGGGGAAATTGTGGCTTGCGAAAGCCCTGGTGGCCGAGGGAATGATCGATGCCGCCTGGAATGTCTTGACGCGGATTGCCAATGACCAGACGGTGCGAGTTGATCGGCGATCCGTGGCCTGGATGACCTTGAGCGAGGTAAATGCCGTTCAGAGCAATATGGAATCGGCGGTCTCGGCGGCCTCAAAAAGTGTGGATCTGGCTCCGACTGCCTATCTGAAAAACAGGGGGCGCGCCCTCTGGGGACGCTGGCTGTTACGAACGGGCAAGATTGTTGAAGGCGCGGAGATGCTACGACCGGTGATTGCTGAATTGACGGATGATCCGATTTCCGGCGAACTCCAATTGGAACTGGCGGCGACCTATGCCGGCCAGAAACAACCTGAAAAAGCCGCTGAGGAGTATCAATACTATCTTGAAACGTTTTCCGATCCAGCTGGGCGTCAGCAGGCGTTCACCGGGCGGGGACTGGCCTTGTGGTCGTTGCTACGCTATGCGGAGGCGTCCGCCATGTTTGAGAAGGCGGCAGGGGTAAGCGCGGATCCCGCCAAGCGCGAGGAACTTCTGGTGAAGTCGGCCGATTCACTCTATGCGAATTCCCAGTACAAACTGGCGTTTTCCGCCTATCAACGCATCGTCTCCGAGTACAGTGCTACGGCGCTCACGCCCCAAGTACTGTTCCAGTGCGCGGACTGCCTGGCCCGGCAATCCCTATGGACTGAGGCGGAGGCGCGTTTCAGGGAAGTGGTGAGGCGGTATCCGGATCATCGGCTGGCCGAACACTCCCTCATGCGCATTGCGGAAATGAAAGAGGAGCAGGGGGCCGCCTTTATTCATGCGGCCCTGGCGGCGTATGCGGATGTCATGAACGTGTATCCTGCGGGTTCCCTCTTTCCCGAGGCGTTGCAGCGCCATGGATTGGCCGCCTACCAGATCGGCGAGATTGACATGGCGCTCAAGGATTTTACGCGGGTCGTGAATGAGTATCCCAAAAGCCGCGTGGCGCCTCAGGCCTACTTCATGCGGGGGTGGGCGCTCTATATGAGGGGACAGGAGGAGGAGTCGCTCAAGGTCTGTAAGTCTTTTGTGGAGCGTTATCCCGACAGCGAGTGGACTCCCGGTGTGATGTTCTGGATGGGGGAGTATGCCTTCAACCATGGTTCCTATGCGGATGCGGAGACCCAGTTCATCACGTTGACGGAGCGGGCGCCTCGGGATGTGCTTGCAGACCAGGCGCTGATTTGGGCGGGTCGTTCGGCCATGATGCAGAAGGAGTACCTGCGGGCTGTGGATATCTTCTCCCGTGTCGCCAAGGCCTATCCGTCCAGTCCGCGCCTGGATGAGGCTCGGTTTCTTCAGGGCGATTCCCTCAGCGAACTGGGGGAATTTTCGCGCGCCATTCTGGTGTTTGATGACCTGATTGCCAAATATCCGGGAAGCGCCCTGGTCGGCGCGGCATGGGGAAGGCGGGGGGACTGCCTCTTTACGCTGGGAGCCACCGACGTCAAGCGGTATGACGAGGCCGTGACCTCATACCGCTCCGTGGCGCGCAGTCCGGGCACCTCTTTCGATTTGGAACTCCAGGCGGAATACAAGATCGGACGTTGCTTTGACAAGGAGGGTCGCCGGTTGGACGCCCTGGAGCAGTATTACACCCGAGTCGTGGTGCGTTACCTGTCGGCCAAGGGGCCGGAATTGGCGGCGGCCGTCTGGTTCACAAAGGCTGCTTTTGCGGCGGCGGATATTCTGGAGTTGGAGAAGAATTGGAAACGCGCCGTCGCGGTTCTGGAGCGGGTTGTTGACGCCCGCATCCCAGCCACTAGCGATGCCCGGAAGCGCATTGAACAGATTCGAGCTGAGCATTGGCTCTGGTGAGGAGTGAAGTATGTTTGATTTAATACGGCAGGGTGGACTGATTGCCTGGATTATTGCGGGGTGCGGCGGCTTTGCGTTGCTGTTGTTCCTGGAGCGTCTGTTCCATCTGCACCGGGCGCGCATCAAGTCGGAGGACTTCATTGCCGGGATCTGCAACAATCTCGGGCGGGGGAATGTCAGCGAGGCTCTGGCCATCTGCGACGACACGCCGGGACCAGTCGCCGTGATCGTGAGAGCCGCAATTTTGAATCGGCACGGAGACAAGGATTCGATCCTGGCGGCCATCGAAAACGCCGGACGAACAGAAATCTCGCGAATGGAGCGGCGTCTCTCCATCCTGGCCACAGTGGCCCAGGTAGCCCCTATTTTCGGACTTCTGGGAACGGTGTTGGGCCTGATCAAGTCGCTTCAGGCCATGAAATTGGCGGCGCCCCTGGTTCAGCCTGTGGATGTGATGTCCGGACTCATGCAGGCGCTGGTCACGACGGCAGTCGGTTTGGCGGTGGCGGCGCCGTGCTATGTTGCCTTCATTTTTCTGGTTGGGAAGGTGGAGAAAATCGTCATCGACATGGAGCGTTCCTCCTCGGATATCATTGCGTTCCTGTCGGGCGCACCGATTGTGCGGGATGAACCGGAGACGGAGAAGGACGCATGATCAAACGCGAGAATCCCAAGATGATCGGATGGTCGGTTCATGGGTTCAGGCATTACAGTCCTGAGAACAAACTGAATAGTGGTTTGGTGACCTCGGCGCCCTGGGTGAGTGTTGCCTTGCTAGTGGGCCTGTATTTGTATGGTCTGGCCCCGAATGTGCTCCAGCCGGGTTTGGTTATTCAATTACCGGAGGCCCCCTTCACGGATGGGCGTCATTATGGGCATAACATTGCCGTTCTTTCCCTGCCAGTGGCCGGACGCCCCGGCCGGGATGAGATCTTCTTCTTTGATGATCAGCGTTATCTTGGGCGCGAGTCGGCCGAAATGGACGGGTTGCGATCCGCCCTCGCGACCGCCTTTGCGCAAAAGCCCAACCTGCCGCTAGTCGTCGAGGCGGATCGGATGGTTCGCCATGAGACGATTGTGAAACTATTTGACATGGCCGCAGATGCGGGTTTTCGTGAAGTCAACTTGGCAACACGTCCCTCGGAGAGGTGATGGCGGTGTCCAATCCCTATGTCATACCCCTGTCCTGGCGGAATCTTCTGCTGGTTATTGCCAGTGGACTGGCGTTGTGGGTATTACCCTGGCTTGCCTGGCCGGTAAGTCGGGTTTCGTCCGACCGGGAGGTCGTGCGAAAGCCGACTGTGTTTCGATATGTAAAAGGATCAAAGGGGCTTGACGGTTCCGCCTGGTCCCCGGTATTGATGCCATTACCCACAGTGGATGGGTTCAGCAAGAAGGCGGCCGTGAATGAAATGCCGGGTAAGAGTCCTGTGTCGGTTTTGAAACCCCGTGTCGCGGTTCCGCCGTATCTGGATCTCAAGGGCCCGACGATATCGCCTGTGGTGATGCCGACGATGGTCTCGATGGGAGGCTACGGCCTGAGTGCGGAGGGTGAGATTGTCCCGGTGTTGCCGACGACTCAGGCGGTGCGGACAGAGGGTCTACAGATGGAAGTCTCGGGATCCTTGAAGGATCGGCAGTTTATCGCCCCGCGACTCAAACTTGTTCCGCTCAGCGCGACCGAGTTTCCGTCGGTGGCGTTGACGGCGTATGTCGAGCTTGACCCGCGCGGGTTTGTACAGCATCTTTTACTGGAGCAATCCAGCGGGGTGGCCGCCATCGATGCCATGGTGGTGCGAAGCCTGCGAGCCGGTTCCGGAACCCTGGGCGCCGGGCTCGCGTCAGGACGCGTAAGACTGTATTACTGGAAACCGGGTGTATCGGAGAAGGACTAAAGATGGAAATCAAAATCGCAAAGTGGGCGCCGGACTCGGCAACGAATGCCGTTGCCGCATTCCTGAAGCGGCCGGCCTTTGACACGGTGGCCGAACACGCCGCCCGAGAGGCCTTGGATAATATCCGCCTTAATGGGGATGCCGCCGTCTTGAAGTGCATCAAGGAGTTTGACGGGGTTGCCCTGAAGTTGACCGATCTCCGGGTGACCGTGTCTGAATTGGCCGAGGCGCGCGATTTCGTGGATCCTCAGTTTAGGATTGCGGCAAGGGAGACTTACAAGCGGGTCACCGCGTTTTCCCGCGCAGGCATGAAGAAAGATTGGAAGATCTTCAGCCCCAAGGGCGGCGAGATGGGTGAACAGTTTGTGCCCTTTGACCGGGTGGGGGTCTATATCCCCGGGGGACAGGCCCCGCTTGTCTCCACCGTGTTCATGACGGTGACCCTCGCCAAGGTCGCTGGCGTGCAGGAAATTGTGGTCTGTACCCCATCAGACAGCAAGGGAAAGGTGAATCCCTACATCCTCTTTGCCCTGGAGATGGCAGGCGCGACGGAAATTTACCGGGTGGGCGGAATCCAGGCCATCGGGATGATGGCCTATGGCACAAAGCTGGTCAGGAAGGTTCAGAAGATCGTCGGGCCTGGCGGGGCGTATGTTACGGCTGCCAAAAAACTTGTTTATGGCGACGTTGCCCTGGATCTGGTGGCCGGTCCGAGCGAGATTGCCATTCTGGCCGACGAGACAGCGTCGGCGGAGTGCGTGGCGGCCGATATGCTCTCCCAGGCCGAGCACGGCACGGGATTGGAAAAGGCGCTCCTGGTTACCACGTCGAGTGCCCTGGCCTTGAAAGTATCTGAGCAACTGCTGACGCAGTCGGACTCCCTGAGCCGTAAGCAGGCGATTTACAAGGTACTGGAGAAGGGAACCTTGATTGTTCTGGTGAACACACTCGATGATGGCATGGAACTGTGCAACCAGTTTGCGCCCGAACATCTTGAGATTCTGGTTCGTGAACCCCGTAACTGGCTGCGAAAAGTCAGGGCCGCCGGGGCGGTGTTCTTTGGCACGTGGACACCGGAGTCCGCAGGAGATTTTGTCGCCGGCCCCAGTCATGTTTTGCCGACAGGAGGAACGGCGACCATGTTCTCGGGTTTGACGGTGGATGATTTCCGCCGTCGGACCAGTTTTATGGCATTCACGCGTGCGGATCTACAGGAAACGCTGCCGGTGATCGAGGCGTTTGGTCGGGTTGAGGGATTGGATGCGCATGCGCGGGCTGCCCGGGTAAGGTTTGAAGTCTGATGAGTTCATTGATTCGAGACTCTGTTCAGGATCTTGAGGCCTATACTCCGGGTGAGCAACCCAAACGCCCCGGTCTTGTCAAGTTGAACACGAACGAGAACCCTTATCCCCCGTCATCCCGTGTGGCGGAGGTATTAACCACCCTGTCGGCGGAGACCTTGAGCCTCTACCCTGATCCTCTTGGCACGGAGTTGCGCGAGACGGTCGCCCGCCTTCATCATGTGGGAGCGAATCAGGTCTTCGCTGGTAATGGGTCGGATGAAATTCTGGCCCTGTGTACCCGGGCTTTTGTCGAGGATGACGGCGCCATCGGCTATTTCATGCCGTCCTATTCGCTGTATCCGGTTCTTTCTGCAATACGGAATGTTCCCGGAGTGGCGTGCGACCTTGACGAGGGCTTTGAGTGGCCTGCCCGCGATCCTGGGCCTGCGTCGCTTTTTTTTCTGGCGAATCCGAATGCCCCGACCAGTCTTCTCTTTCCAAAGGCTAAAGTGAGGGCGTTTTGCAGTTCCTTTCCCGGAGTCGTTCTGATTGATGAGGCGTATGTTGATTTTGCCCGAGAGAGTTGCCTGGATCTGGCCACCACCCTGCCGAATGTTCTCGTCATGAGAACCTTGTCGAAATCCTATTCTCTGGCTGGAATCCGGTGCGGCTACGTGGTGGGCCCGGAGGCGTTGACGTCCGCCCTTTTCAAGATCAAGGATTCCTACAATCTGAACCGGCTGACCCAGGCCATGGCCACGGCGGCGATCCAGGATCAGGCGCATATGCTTGCGAACGTAGCGAGAATCAAGGCCACTCGTGAAAGGCTCTCGAAGGAACTCATTCGACGAGGCTTCGCCGTCTTTCCTTCCGAAACGAATTTCCTCTGGGTCAATCCCGGGCGAAGTCAGGCCCCGGTGATGTATGAAGCGTTGAAGAAGCAGGGAGTCTTAATTCGCTATTTTCCCGGAAAGCGGACAGGGGACTATCTGAGAATTACAGTGGGAACCGATCAGGACGTAAACCGGCTATTAGAAGCACTGGGAGGGTTGATATGAAAAATCGCACGGCCACGGTGGAGCGCAAGACGAGGGAGACGGATATCCGGATATCCCTGACGATTGAAGGGAAAGGTGTCAGTCGTGTGGAGACGGGTATGCCGTTCCTCAATCACATGCTGGAACTGTTTTCAAAACATTCACTTATCGACCTGACCATCAAGGCTGCGGGCGATCTGGAGGTGGATTACCACCACACGGTAGAGGATCTGGGGCTGGTGCTGGGGGATACGATCGACCAGGCGCTCGGTGATCGAAAAGGGATTGTCCGTTACGGCTGGTCCTATGTTCCCATGGATGACGCCCTGAGCCGGGCCGTGGTGGATCTGGGAGGAAGACCCTATCTCGTTTATGACGTGGCCAACCGGACTCGGAAAATCCGGGATTTCAACCTGATCCTGATCCGGGAATTTTTTCAGGCCATGGTTGTCAAGGCGCGAATGAATCTTCATATTGCCCAATTGTATGGAGATGAGCCGCACCACGCCTATGAGGCCATATTCAAGGCCGTGGCGAGATCCGTTGGCGAGGCCAGTCGAAGAGACCCTCGCGTCGCTGGAGTTCCATCCAGCAAAGGGGCCATTTAACGAGACATGAAGATCTATCCGGCGATTGATTTGAAGGATGGCAAGTGTGTTCGGCTCAGGCAGGGACGCGCGGATGCGGTGACGGTGTATTCCGAAGACCCCGTGGCAATGGCGCGGCAATGGGCGGATGCCGGCGGCGACTGGCTTCACGTGGTGGATTTGGACGGGGCCTTTCTCGGGCACCCCGTCCATGTTGATATCGTGAAGGCGATGGTTGCCGCCATCCCAATACCGGTCGAACTGGGGGGCGGATTGCGCACCGATGACGATATCCGCATGATTCTGGATGCCGGTGTTCGTCGCGTCGTGCTGGGAACCCGGGCCTGCGCCGACCCTGATGCACTGGCCGCGCTCGTACGGATATTCGGGGATCAACTGGCCGTCGGCATTGATGCCCGGAACGGGCGAGTCCAGGTCAAAGGCTGGGTGGAGACCACGGACACGCTGGCCGTTGATTTAGCCAGGCGTGTGTCGGCTCTCGGGGTTAGAACGATTATTTACACCGATACGGCAACGGATGGAATGCTGACAGGTCCCAATATTGAGGGAGTCAGGAATCTCTGTCATGCCGTGGCATCGAATGTCATTGCCTCGGGCGGGATTTCAACCTGCGGAGACATTGCCGCGCTGGCCTCGCTCAATCAACCGAATCTTGAGGGCGTGATCGTCGGGAAAGCTTTGTACGAAGGGGCCGTCACAATACCTGCCATGAAGGCCATGTCCGGATCGGCCGTCAAGTCATGATGATCCGGTCGCAATGGGAGACCCTTCCCAATGGTTGCCGGGTGGTGACCGCCCTCATGAACCATGTGGAAAGCGTGTCCATGGGAGTCTGGGTGGGCGCGGGAGGGCGGTGCGAAACCAAGGAACTTTCAGGGGCGAGTCACTTTGTCGAGCATCTTCTGTTCAAGGGGACAAAACGGCGTTCGGCGCGGGAGATCTCGCAGACCATAGAAGGTCGCGGAGGGGATATCAACGCCTTCACCCAGGAGGAGAGCACCTGTTACTACGCGCGTGTTGCCACGTCTCAAACGTGGGAGGCCATGGACGTGCTACTGGATATGATGCTCCATTCCCGCTTCGCGTCGGTTGACATCAGGAAAGAGCGGGACGTGGTGATCGAGGAGATCATGATGGTTCGCGATCAACCGCATCAGCAGGTCGAGGAGATGCTTGGAGAATTAATGTGGAAGAACCATGCGCTGGGCCGCCCGATTGCCGGCACGGTGGAGACGGTTCGGAAGTTTACGCGTGAGACGCTCTTGGCTTACAAAGATCGTTACTATACGCCATCCAACATGGTGCTGGCATTCGCCGGGAAGGTTGATCATCGGGCCTGCGTGGAGCGCGTTAAAAAGGCATTCTCCGTACGGGGCCCGATTTTGTCCCGACGCTTTTCTCCACTGGGTGGCGAGGTGGCGCAGCACCCGTTCAGGGCGCTTCACAAGGACATAGAGCAAACCCATCTCGCGTTGGGTTTCCGGGGGTTCGGGCGGCATGATCCCCGGCGGTATGCGCTCAAACTTCTAAGTGTTATTCTGGGTGAGAACATGAGTTCGCGCCTGTTTCAAGTGATTCGAGAGCAACACGGGCTGGCCTATTCAATTCAATGCGGGGGGCACTTGTTTGATGATACCGGCGCCTTTGTCGTCACGGCGGGTTTAGATCGTGACCGGCTTGAGCGGGCCCTGACATTGATTGTCCGGGAAATCCGGAAACTCAAGGATAAACCCGTTGGGAAACTCGAGTTCAATCGGGCCAGGGATTATTCAATGGGCCAGATTCAACTGGGTTTTGAGACCACGACCAGCCAGATGATGTGGGTCGGTGAACACATTTTGTCTTATGGACGCGTCAAGTCCCCCGAAGAGGGAATCCAGGCCTTGCAAGCGGTTTCCTTTCAGGACGTTCAAAGACTGGCGGAAGACCTGCTTTGTCCGGCCCGCTGCAGTTTGGCTTTGGTGATGCCGCACGTGACAGAAGGCTTGAAAAAGGGATTGTTGAAAACCGTGCAACAGATGTCATGATACACACGTCTGGAAGGAGGCATGATGAGACTTCAAGGAAAAACGGCCCTGATAACGGGTGGCGCAGTACGGATTGGCAGGGCCATTTGCGAGGCCCTCGCTACCGAGGGATGCAATGTGGTGATCCATTGCAGTCGTTCGCTTCTTGCCGCAGACAATCTGGCCAAGCGGTTGCGCGGTCGGGATGTGAAGGCATGGGTTGTCAAGGAGGCGATTGATTCCGAGGCTGACTGCCGATCCCTGATGGCTGCGGCGCTGAGACAGGCCGGACATCTGGATATATTGGTGAATAATGCGGCGGTGTTCCATAAGAGCCGCCTGAAGGCGGTTAGCGAGCAGAAATTGCAGTTGGAGTTTGGCATCAACCTTTTTGCGCCGATCCTGTTGACGCGCCTGTTTGCCGAACAGACCGAGAGAGGGGCTGTCGTCAATCTCCTGGATCGGCGCATCAAGGCCAATGATCTTGACTGTCTGCCCTATTCGCTATCCAAAAAAGGTCTGGCGGCATTCACCGAGGAAGCCGCGCTGAGTCTGGCTCCAGGGATAACGGTCAATGCCGTGGCGCCAGGGCCCGTTCTTCCACCTCCGGGGAAAGGATCGTACTATCTCTATGAACGAGCGGGTGCGATCCCGATGAAGTCCAGGCTGACTCCGCAGGATATTGCAGACGGAGTAATGATGTGTCTCAAAGTTGAGGGTATGACCGGCCAAATTATTTTTATGGATGGGGGACAGCATCTTCTTGGAAATGGGGTGTGATCCTGAGGTGGGAATTTGACAACACGCGTTGAAACTGGCATGGTACCCGATTATGTCAGCTGTTAAAAAACATCATGATCGACCGCATGTCGTGTTGGGTGTCACGGGTTCCATTGCGGCCTATAAAGCGGCCGAATTAGTCCGACTGTTGAGGCGCGAATCGTGGGATGTCTCGGTCGTCATGACGTCCTGTGCCGGTGAGTTTGTGTCTCCATTGACTTTTCAGACACTCTCCCGGAATGCTGTCGGAACGGGGCTTTTTGACGAGAAGGATGGGTGGCATCCCGAGCATATTTCATATGCGGATCGTGCGGATGTGATGCTCATTGCGCCGTGCACGGCCAACGTGATAGCGAAATTGGCCCATGGGATGGCGGATGATCTGTTGACCTGTTCGGCACTGGCAACCCGGGCTCCAGTCATCGTGGCGCCAGCCATGAATGAGGGGATGTGGGAACATCCGGCGACGCGGGCCAATGTAGCGTTGCTTCAGTCCCGCGGTGTCATCTTTGTGGACGTCGGAGCCGGAGAACTGGCGTGTGGATGTGAGGGGCTTGGACGGTTGGCCGATCTGGGACGAATTGTTGAGTGTGTAAAATTGGCGTTGAGAAAATAAACAAGTCGGGAGGATTCGATCATGGCGAAGAATGTGCTGATAGCCTTGGCCTTAATTGTTTTGTCAGTCTTGGTGATGATTTTTAATACGGATGCGATTCATGTCAATCTGGTTTATGCCGTAATCAAACCGGCTGCCTCGCTGGTGTACCTGTTCTTTGTTGTCCTGGGTGTGATCATCGGCGTGCTCTTAAAGTAGGCTCGCGTTGTGGGATTTGTATTACTAACGAGTGGAGTGTAATGAGCGACCTGCAATTGCCTGGATTTGAGTTGCTTGAAAAAATTGGCGAAGGTGGGATGGGCCACATTTGGAAGGCGCGCCAGATTTCTCTGGATCGGACCGTGGCCATCAAACTGTTGCCGCCACGCTTTAGCCATGATCCTGAGAGTGTGCAGCAGATTATTCAGGAAGCCCGCATTGCCGCAAAACTCAAGCATCAGGGCCTCGTTCAGGTCTATGATGCCAATGAGATAAACGGCACCTTCTATTTCGTCATGGAATATGTTGACGGTTACAACATTGGTCAATGGGTGGCGCGCAAGAAGGTTCTTCAGTCCAAAGATGCGCTCATTGTCGTGGAGTCGGTCGCCAACGCCCTTCATTATGCCTGGAAAACATCGGAATTGATCCATTGCGACATCAAACTTGAGAACATGATGGTGGATCAGGACGGAACCATCAAGGTCGCTGATCTCGGGCTTTCCTTAACTCGTGACTCGCAGTCTCTCTTACATGCCGACGAGGTGGCCGGCACTCCGGGCTACATCTCCCCGGAGCAGGTGCTGGGTGGAGTTAAATTGGACACCCGAGCCGACATCTACTCTCTTGGCTGTTGTCTTTATCATATGGTCACGGGGTGCAGGCCGTTTGCTGATCTTCCGGAAGCGGAGGTCATGCAGGCGCAGATATCATCGTATATCCCCGATCCGCGTGATGTGATTCCCTCTGTTCCGGCGCCGGTATGCGACCTGATCGAGCGAATGCTGGTTAAGAACCGTGATCTGAGGCTGAAAGACTGGAATTCGGTGCTGTATGAGGTACGCCGTGTTCAGAGAGGGCTCGCGCCATCAGGGCCGCATCCAGAAAAGAATGCGAGCACGTTGCGCAGACGGTCGAGTCCGGCTTCGTCAGCCAATAACATGCCCGCCATGGCGCCCCGGGAGAAGACGCTATGGCAGAGAATCCCCTGGGAGGGAGTGATGCTTCTGGCGGTGGTCGCGGTGGTTGTCATGTGGTTCAAATTCAATAGGGGCCAGTCTGCTCCGGACATTGTCGTGCCTCCATCGCAGCAGGCTACGAATCACATCAAGCCTAATTCCGTTCCGGGATTGATCCTGGAGACGACTCAGAAGACAGCGCGCGTGACCCGCCCTGTCATGAACAACAACGCTGAACTTGATGACGCCTTGGTGGAAATCAAACGGGTTACTGAGGACTATGTGTCGGAAGGATCCTTCTCCAATGCCATTGTCTGGTTGGAAAACTATTGGGGGCGATGGGCGGTCGCCACTGCCACGAATCGAGCGGAACTTGCTCTGGATATCCGTCGAAAAGTAATGGAGATGGAGGCGGCGACAAGAGCTCAGGAGGCGTGGAGTTTCCTGATGAACGAGGTGACCGGCTCTATTCTGACCGGAAAATATGGGGTGGCTCGTCAAGCCGTTGAAAGGGCTGCAAACGACAAGCAATACGCCGATCACCGGAGCGATCTGAGCGCTATTGCCGAAGTGCTGGCTGGTGTTGGGGCGTTGAATGACCGGCTTCTGGAAACATTCTCCAAGAACATTGGTAAGGTCACATCCATTCCCTTAACCCGGGGTGATTTTATGGGGCGTGTGATGGAAATTAGGGATCGCAAGGTCATCTGCAAGACCTTGGATGAAACCGCGCAGGTTGAAATCAAACTGGACGATATTGCCGCAGGCGAGAGGATTATACGTTTGGCGGCGCTGGATCTCCCCGAGGCCTATCTCGTCAGGGGCATAAATGCCCTGAATGAGGGAAAGATCGATGAATCCTTGGACGCCTTGAACAAAACAGGGCCTGTTCTTGGGCCTCTCCTTACTCGGAGTATTCAGGCCAATACTGAAGCCGGTAGAAGGGCGGCCATGGCCGCTGACGAGGCATTGATGGCGTTTTGCCGAATGATGAAAAAAGCGGGTTTGGAGCCGGGCTTGTTCGATGCCCGAAAGTGGTTGAATTCTCTGGAGACTCTGAGAATGTCACCGACGGACGGGGCGGGTGTCGAGAAGAGTCTGGACGACTTCCTGATCACGTTTGGAAAATCAAAATTTGCCGACAATAATGCCGGGTTGATACTTTCACTTCGAAAGGCATGCGGCCAGGCTCAGGATCCCACGGTGGTGGATGCGGCGCCCGCGCCAGTGGCTGTGGAGATTGATTCTCCCCTGGGGAAAATTGCCTGCGCCATGATGGCCAGGAACGAGGGACTGGAAATGGGGGCTTTTAGTCTGGAGCCTTCTTCGGAGCCGGACAAACTTGCCCTCCGTATTGTGTCGTCCAGTCTTCGCGACTTGAGTCCGCTGGAAGACTTCAAGACGATTGTCTCGTTGTCCCTGGAGTCAACCGATAAACGGACGAACGTCCTGGACATTTCCCCCCTGCTGACGCTCCCCCTGAAACACCTTTCGTTGCTGGGATATGATCTTGCCGATGTGTCGAAACTGCGGGGAATGAAACTCAGCAGGCTTCGGGTACCGCATGTGACCCTGAAAAATCTTATAGTGCTTCAAACGATGCCTCTGACGGTGCTGGACATTGCCGGGACGCAAGTTGATAACCTCGCATCTTTGCAGGGAATGCGTTTGGAAGTGCTGCACGCTGAGGATACCAGGATTTCGAGTATTATGCCCCTCTCGGGAATGCCTTTGCGTGAACTGAGTCTGCGGGGAACTCAGGTTCGCGACTTAGCCTATCTTCAGGGGGTTCCACTTGAAATTTTGAATCTGTCAGGTACTCCGGTCACTGACTTTTTCGTCCTTCGATCATTCAAATTAACCCGCCTGGATGTTAGCGATACGAGCATCAGGGATCTGTCGTTCTGTGCGGATATGCCTCTGACGGATTTGAATATCAGCGGGACAAGCGTTCCCTCGCTGGCGCCCCTCAGCGGAAAAACACTCAGACGGCTTGTGCTTGGTAATGCTTGTGTAAAGGATACGTCCGCCTTGAAAACGATCACGGTTGCCTCCCTGGATTTATCCGGATCAAAACTGTCTCAGGCCGTCCTGTCTGTGATTCTGGCTCAATCCCAATATGAGGCGCTGAATCTTTCCGACACGACTTTGGATCGGCTCGATTTTATCAAAACCAGACAATCGCTCAGGACGCTTGATCTGACCAATGTCAAGGTTTCCGATTTATCCCCTCTGGCCGGGTTGCCCATAGAAGTCCTGAGCATAAAGGGAGTTCCCGTGAAGGACGTTACACCGCTCAGGACACTGCACGCTCTGCGGGAATTGAATACCGACATTGAGGATCCACGTTTGCTTTACATTATTAAGTCGGTTCCCTCGTTGACTCGGGTCAATGGGAAAACGATGGATGTGGTTTTGTCGGGATTGACGACGCGATTGAGACCCAAAAGGGTGGCGCCATAATGCCTTTTTCGCAGATGATGGCAGTGATCAGTTCTCCCGGTGTCACGTCAAACGCAGGCGAGTAGGTTTTCACCCCTTCTGGCGCTGTTCGCTTCCCGAATCCCAGTGTGATTTCCTCCGCCGGGCGCTCTTCAATGGGAATCTGCGTTCCCGTTGAAAGTGACAGGTCGAAGGTTGAGGTTGGGGCGAGCACATAGAAGGGGATCTTATGCGCCCGAGCCAGGACCGCCAGACCATACGTCCCAATCTTGTTGGCTGTATCCCCATTGGCGGCGATGCGGTCTGCGCCGACCATGACGGCGTTGATGATTTTTGTTTTCATGACGTGGGCGGCCATATTGTCGCATATTACGGTTACGTCCACTCCTGCCTGCATCAGTTCCCATGCCGTGAGACGGGATCCCTGGAGCAGGGGGCGTGTCTCATCCGCAAAGACCTTGATTCGCTTCCGTTGTTCTGTTGCCACATAGATCGGCGCCAGTGCTGTGCCATATTCTGACGCAGCCAGTCCGCCAGCGTTGCAGTGGGTCAGAATCGTGTCGCCATCTTTGAGGAGCGTAGCCCCATGTTTTCCGATGGCATGGCACATGGCCGCGTCTTCGTCGCGAAGGATCATGGCTTCTTCGGCCAACCGATTCTTGAATTCGACGGGCGAGAGCATTCCAGAGGACTGGATGAGCGCGCGCATCCGGTCGAGCGCCCAGAAAAGATTGACGGCGGTGGGCCTCGATGTGGCCAGGAAATCCGCCGCCTGCATCCCTGCCGCCGCAAGTTCCGCCGTAGATGCCCCCGGACGTTCTTGGACAGCGGTGATGACACCCATGGCGGCGGCGATCCCGATGGCGGGCGCGCCCCGTACTTGCAGTGTCTTAATCGCGTGCCACACCGCATCAATCTCCCTGATCCGGAGATAGGTCAGTTCCTCGGGGAGGCGCGTTTGATCCACCATGACCACCGTTCCCGGGGTCAAGTGTTCGGGCGTGTCGGGACACCATTCAATCGTTCTGATAGACATTCGCGATTCTCCTGTCTAATGGATGGTAAACAGCAACATGAGGTTAACCCCGTTAAATAAGCTATGCATGATGATGGGAACCCAGAGGGATCGTGAATAGAGGTAGGCGAGCGAAAAACCCGCCGCCACAACAGTCAAGGGAGCCAGTGACGGAAGATGGGCATGGATGGAGGCGAACAATAACGAGGTGCTGAAGATACCCGCGCCCAGACCCAGGCGACGGATCAGAACAGGCATAAGGATGCCCCGAAACAGGCATTCTTCGAAAATGGGAGCGATGACGACAGCCAGAAAAGCCATAACGACTCGTAACCAGAACGATTTGCTCCCTGACATGATCAGGGCGATATCCTGCAGACTGGGCGGGATTCCATGGGCATAAAGCAGGCCCTGATAGACCATGGATGAGAACAGCATAAACGGCATTAAGACCACGTAGCATACCAGGCCGAGTTTAAGGAATGTCAGGGGATTTGAGGTCAGGCCGAAGGCCGTGCGCCAATTCCAGCGCCGTAGGGCGATGACACCGGCAATGACCGCAAGTCCAGTTATGTCCATAAGAAGGCTTTGTAGAACAAGCAGAATTGATTCATAGGGTTTTTTGAAAAGGGCCGAAACGGTCACCGCCAGGCAAATGAGAAATCCCATGGCGGCGAACACGCCCAGGTTCTCTCTCCAGGTCCAGGGCCTGTCCCGAATCCACTGAATCCTGAGGTTCCAGTCCAGCGGACTTTTCAACAGTCGCAGGAGCAGGCACCCCGCAGCCACCGTGCCTGTCAGGATCAGCAAGAAATAAAATGTTCCCACCAGCAAAGCCGCCTGCGGGGACGTGGATTCAAAGAGAAGTTGCTGGCTGGCCATATCCCTCACGATTTCGGGGTGGCAGGGGTGCTTTCTACGGGTTCGACAGTCTCCCGGATAACGTAAATCGGCTTGTTTTGGGCCTCATGATAGGTTCGGATCTGAATTTCCGCGAGAATTCCCATGGAGATGAACTGAAGCCCGAAGAACAGAAGCATGAATGGCGTAATGACCCAGAAGGGCCGCTTGATCAGTTCCGCGCAGAATTCGGTTCCGAAAAATAGATGGGATAAGTTAGCCGTAGCCATAAACATCAGCATCAAGATTCCAAAACAGCCGAAATTAAGACCCCATTTTCCGAAAATATGGATAGGGCGGGTACTGTAGCGCAGAAGGAATTTTACCGTCATCAGGTCGAGAATCACTTTAACAGTCCGACCAATACCGTATTTTGATTTGCCAAACTGCCTGGGATGATGCGTGACGGCTACCTCGGAAATCTCGCCTCCCACCCAACTTGCCAGGGCCGGTATGAAGCGGTGCAACTCTCCGTAAAGTTGAATATTCCGGACGATTTCCTTTCGGTAGGCCTTTAACGTACACCCGTAGTCGTGCAGGTGTACGCCTGTGATATGACTAATCAGGGAATTGGCGATCAGGGAGGGCAATTTCCGGTTGATGAACGTGTCCTTGCGGTCACGGCGCCATCCACTGACCACATCAAATCCCTTGTCCACCTCGGCAAGAAGTTTCGGAATGTCGCAGGGGTCATTTTGGAGGTCGGCGTCCATGGTGATGATGATATCACCCCGCGCCTCGTTGAATCCGGCGCTCATGGCGGCGGTCTGACCAAAGTTGCGACGGAAGCGAATGAGATGAAGACCGGGGTACTGTTTCGATAAGGCAACCATTTTCTCCCACGATTTATCCTGACTTCCATCATCGATCAATACCATTTCATAACTCCGCCCCGTTGCACAAAGGGCTTCATGGAGACGGGAAACCAGCATTGCAATACTGTCTTCCTCGTTGTAAATCGGCACGACCACAGAAATGTCAATCATAGGGCTCCTCGTTCGTCATTCGCGACCGGTTTATAACACACATGGGTTTTGATGGCACGGGATAAAAGAGGGACACAAATAAAAAGTGCTGTTGACGCAAAGGAGGCTCTCATGTATTGTCTCTGCCCCGTTCAGTCGGAGTGATCTGTGACCGGGTATTTCCCGGCATGGTTTTTCTATAAACACTAGTAATGAGGAGTAGAATAGCATGTCAATCAAGGTTGGTATTAATGGGTTCGGGCGTATTGGCCGCATGGCGTTTCAGGCCATCTGCGACCAGGGTTTGCTGGGTAAGGCGATTGATGTGGTGGCCGTTGTGGATGTCTCGACGGATGCCGATTACTTCGCCTACCAGATGAAATATGATTCGGTTCATGGTCATTTCAAGCACGCCGTGTCCACCGAGAAAAGTAATCCCGCCTCGGAAGAAGCCGATACGATTGTCGTCAATGGCAACAAGATCAAGTGCGTCATGGCCACCAAGACCCCGGATGCGCTTCCCTGGAAGGCCCTTGGGGTGGACTACGTGATTGAGTCAACCGGGTTGTTTACGGATTCCGAAAAGGCCAAGGGGCATATCGCCGCAGGCGCCAAGAAGGTAATCATCTCCGCGCCCGGAAAGGGCGAAGTGAAGACCATCGTCATCGGTGTGAACGAGCAGGAATATGACAGCGCCAAGCACACTATCGTCTCCAACGCCTCCTGTACCACGAACTGCCTGGCCCCTGTGGTTCACGTGCTGTTGAAGGAAGGGTTCGGCATCGAGACCGGTCTGATGACCACGATCCATGCCTATACCGCAACGCAGAAGACCGTTGACGGCCCGTCCAAGAAGGACTGGCGGGGCGGCCGTGCGGCGGCCCAGAACATCATTCCCTCCACCACCGGCGCTGCAAAGGCCGTGGGTGAAGTGTTGCCCGCCACCAAGGGCAAGCTCACGGGTATGGCGTTCCGCGTACCGACGCCGGATGTCTCCGTGGTTGACCTGACGTTCCGCACCACGAAGGACACCTCGATCGAGGAGATCGATGCGGCACTCAAGAAGGCAGCCGGCAGCTATCTCAAGGGTATCCTGGGCGTGGCGACGGAAGAGTTGGTTTCGACCGACTTCATCCATGATCCCCGTTCCTCGATCTATGATTCACTGGCCACACTGCAGAACAACCTGAAGGGCGAGAAGCGTTTCTTCAAGGTCGTGAGCTGGTACGATAATGAGTGGGGTTACTCCAATCGCGTCGTGGATCTGATCCAGTTCATGGCCAAGCGCGACGGCGTGAAGTAGGGGTTTTGAAGTCGCGGGGAAACCCGCAATGAGACGGAGTGTCGAGGGGCGGGGGGGAGTGTTAAATTCCTCACTTCTCCCTCGACACGTGGTATTTTTTCTACAGGAGACTTTCATGAGCAAAAAAACCGTACGGGATGTGAACCTGAAGGGGAAACGCGTCATCATGCGCGTGGACTTCAACGTGCCGCAGGACAAGGTTTCCGGCGCCATTACCAACACCAAGCGTATTGAGGCGGCGTTGCCGACCATCCAATATGTGCTCGATCAGGGAGCGTCTGTGGTCTTGATGAGCCATCTGGGTCGTCCTGACGGGAAAGTCATAGCCAAGTTTTCGTTGAAGCCGGTCTCCGAGGCGCTTCAGAAACTGCTGGGCAAGCCGGTCAAGTTTCTGGATGATTGCGTGGGCCCCGCTGTTGAAGTCGCTTGTTCGCCTGGTGCTGTCAAACCCGGTGATGTCATCCTGCTTGAAAATCTGCGCTTTCATATCGAGGAAGAGGGCAAGATCAAGAACGAGGATGGTTCCTCAGTCAAAGCGGATCCCAAGGCTGTTGAATCCTTCCGTGCCAGCCTGAGCAAATTGGGCGATGTTTATGTCAATGACGCCTTTGGAACAGCACACCGCGCTCACTCCTCCATGGTCGGTGTGAATCTTCCCGAGAAGGTCGCCGGATTCCTGATGGGAGCCGAGTTGGAGGCGTTTGCCAAGGTGATCGACAATCCGAAGCGGCCGTTGCTCGCCATTCTGGGCGGGGCCAAGATCTCGGACAAAATTCCGTTAATCAATAACCTGATCGAGAAGGCCGATGAGATTATCATCGGCGGGGCCATGGCCTTCACGTTCAAGAAGGTTCTGCTCAATATGGAAATTGGCGCCAGTCTGTATGATCCAGAAGGCGCCAAGATGGTCAACGATATTATGTCCAAGGCCAAGGCCAAGGGCGTCAAAATTCATCTGCCGGTTGATTATCTTTGCGGGGACAAATTTCCCAAGGACGTCTCGATGGAGGTGGCTGTCAAGTCTGCCGATGACCAGTCCGGAATTCCGGTTGGTTGGCTGGGTCTGGATGTCGGGCCGAATTCCAATGTCATTTTTGCCGAAGTGATTTCCCGTGCCAAGACCATCATCTGGAACGGTCCGGCTGGCGTTTTTGAGGATCCGAGGTTTGATACGGGAACCCGGGTCATGGCGGATGCCATTGCCAAGGCGACGGCGGCGGGTGCAGTCTCGGTTGTCGGCGGTGGCGATACCGCCACCGCAGCCAAGAAGTTCAAGGTCGTGGACAAGGTTACTCATTGTTCTACCGGTGGCGGAGCCAGTCTGGAATTGCTCGAGGGCAAGGTGTTGCCGGGAGTGGCCGCATTGAGCGAAAAATGACGTATTATTCAATAATCAATCACTGAATATCTGTAACAAACAATAAACCCCTAACGGTTGTCACTATGCGCAAAAAAATCGTAGCCGGTAACTGGAAGATGAACAAACTTGTTGGCGATGCCGTTTCCCTGGCAGAAGCCGTGAAGGCGAAACTCGCCGACAGGTCAACCGTCGAAATCGTACTGTGTCCCACGTTTACGGCTTTGAAGAGTGTCGGGGATGTAGTGGCTGGGACCCAGGTCAAGTTGGGCGCCCAGAACATGCACTGGGAAAAGGATGGCGCTTTTACGGGCGAGATTTCCGCCGATATGCTTCGCGACGCGGGTTGCCAGTATGTGATCCTCGGCCACAGTGAGCGGCGCCAGTTCTTTGGTGAGACGGATGCCGGCGTCAATCGCAAGGTCAAGGTCGCGCTCGCGGCCAACCTGACCCCGATTGTCTGCGTGGGCGAGACTCTGGAACAGCGTGAGGCTAATCAGACTGAGGATGTTGTGACTACCCAGATCACCAAGAGCCTTGCCGGGTTGGACGAAACGGGGTTCCGGCACATTG
>JBAWZH010000006.1:0-44043 GCA_037143135.1 bacterium | reverse complement strand
TGAGCTTGCTCAACGGCCGCGTCTCGACGATCACGACGCGATCGCCAACCTTGGCCTTGCCTTCCTCGTCATGCGCATAGAACTTCTTCTGCTGGCGCATCTCTTTTCCATACAAAGGATGCCGCGTCTTACGCTCCACACGCACCACAATGGTTTTCTGCATGGAGGCACTGACCACTTCGCCCGTGCGTTCTTTGCGGAGTCCTCGCTTGGTTTCCGTTTCTGACATAATTCTCAACCTTGCTGGCGACGCCGTTCGGTCATCACAGTCTGAGCGCGGGCAATATCCCGGCGCAGACTACGAATCCGTGACGGCTGCTCAATCTGGCTCGCCGATTTACGAATTTTTAACGTGCGCAACTCTTTCCCCATATCGGAGTTCTGCTGCACCAGTTCCTCTTTATTCAACTCTCTCAGTTTCGCGGCCTTCATGACGTCCGCACCCCTGTCCTGTTTGGCTCCGCTTACGGATGCCGTTTCACAAACATCGTCCGGATCGGCAACTTGGCCGCCGCCAGACGCAACGATTCCCTCGCCAACTGCTCGGTCACGCCATCCACTTCGAACAGCATGGTTCCGGGCAAAATGACCGCCACCCAGCACTCTAACGCGCCCTTGCCCTTGCCTTGGCGGGTTTCGAGCGGCTTCTTGCTAATCGGCTTATCCGGAAATATCCGAAGCCAGACCTTGCCGCGCCGTTTCATGTTGCGATTCATCGCCACACGGCAGGCCTCAATCTGCGTCGCCTTAACCCAGGCGCGATCCAACGCCTTGAGCCCGTATTCACCAAAGGCCAACGTGCCCCCCGTGTGGGCCGTTCCCTTCCGTGATCCCCGCTGCACCATGCGGTGCTTCACCCGTTTAGGCATAAGAGGCATTGGCTCGTCCCCTTACTGCCTTTTCAGGCCCTTCTTTTTCCTTGCAGATCCACACTTTGACACCAATCTTTCCGGCCGTTGTGAGAGCCTCGGCAAACCCATAGTCAATATTCGCGCGCAACGTATGCAAGGGGATTGTCCCCTCTTTATACCATTCAACGCGAGCAAGCTCCGAGCCGCCCAACCGGCCGGCAACCTTGATACGAATCCCCTTGACCCCCAGTTCCATCGCCATTTTAATCGAGCGCTTCATAGCCCGACGAAACGACACGCGCCGCTCCATCTGCAAGGCCACACTCTCGGCGACTAACTGCGCATTCGTGTCAGGACTGCGAATCTCACGGATATCAAGGTAAATCTCCTTGCCCGTCAACTTCGCAATTTCCTCTCGAATACGATCCAGATCCTGGCCCTTGCGCCCGATCACCAAGCCCGGCCTCGCCGTGCAGAGCGTCACTCGGACGCGATTGGCATACCGCTCTACAATAATCTCCGCCACAGCCGCCTGATCAAGACGTTTCTTGATAAGTTCACGGATCTTCAGATCTTCCATCAGCAAATTACCGAAGTTTCGCTTATCAGCGAACCAACGGGACTTCCATGCCTTCGTGACGGCAACCCTGAGTCCAATCGGATTGATTTTCTGTCCCAAAACGAATCTCCTTTCCCGTATCCCGCCGGCACCCGCCGGTCACTTCCCATCCGACAACACGATCGTGATGTGGCTGGTTCGTTTCCGAATCCGGCTCACCATACCCCTTGATCTGGCCCAAAAGCGTTTCATTGCCGGACCCTCTCCGATCATGGCCTCTTTAACCCTGAGATCATCCGCCGATAGCTTGGCATTATTTTCAGCGTTGGCCACCGCCGAACGGATGGTCTTTTCCAACTGCCGAGCCGCCTTGCGCTCGCTAAATTCTACTGTTTTGATCGCCTCTGCCACCGGAAGGCCCTGTATGGCCCTCGCCATATCCCGCGCCTTCCGCGGCGACAGACGTACATATTTCGTCACTGCTTTGACTTCCATTGCCTCGCTCCTATTTCCTGGAGCCGGTCGCCAGCACCGCCCGATCCAGAACCCTGGGGAAACCCAGACTATCTTCCTGAACCACGGCCCCGGCAACCGCCGTCCGCACATCCACAACACGAACCCTAGCCACGGCCTGACCCTTCTCAATTACCGCAAACTGCAGTCCCGGCCTTAAACCGTCCCGCCGCCCGCCATCCAGGATCACCATGCCAAGCTCTTTATTGATATCCAAAATCCGATACACTTTTTCCGTCACCGCGACGTTCGGCGCAACCGCTTCCGATCCATCGGCGGCGGAATAGGATCGGCCATCCAACTTCGCCTTTAACCCATCCACTTCCGCATTCGACTTCGCCAACGCCTCGCCCAGATACCTGACCTGACGCTTCAATCGGACGACATCCTCATCCTCAGCGCTTTCACCGGCGCTCGAGACAACCACAAGGAGGCTTAGGCCAACCCCCATCAACCAGCCTTTCCGAAACTGGCTAAACACCATCATGCCTACTTCAACGCCACTGTCTTGTCGGTATGCGTCCCGTGCTTCCGGAAGATGCGGGTCGGCGCAAACTCACCCAACCGATGACTCACCATGTGTTCCGTGATGTAGACGGGAACATGCTGCTTGCCATTATGCACGGCCAACGTATGCCCGACAAATTCAGGGACAATCATGGATCGGCGAGACCACGTTTTAACAACGCGTTTTTCACCGGCGCGGTTCATCTTCTCCACGCGTGCCAAAAGCTTCTCGTCAACAAACGGCCCTTTTTTTAGTGAACGGCCCATGGCTTACTTTCTCCGCCTGACAATAAACTTGCTCGATGTCTTTCGTCCCGAACGGGTCTTCTTGCCCTTCGTGAGCTGACCCCACGGTGTCACAGGATGACCCCCGCCGGACGTACGACCTTCACCACCACCCATCGGATGGTCCACCGGGTTCATCGCCACACCGCGAACGGTGGGACGAATCCCCTTCCAACGTTTTCGCCCGGCCTTGCCCAAGCTGATACTATCATGCTCCAGATTGCCGACCTGGCCAATCGTCGCCTGACACCCAACATGGATCATCCGAATCTCGCCCGAGGGAAGTTTCACATGCGCATAACCCGCCTCGCGGGCCATGAGTTGAGCCGTTTGCCCGGCGCTCCGAACCAACTGGGCACCGCATCCAACAGTCAACTCGATATTATGAATGGGAAGACCCAGCGGAATTTTCTCCAGAGGAAGGGCGTTCCCGACAATCGGCTCAGCCTCAGGGCCCGACATCACCAGAGTACCCACCTGTAAACCGACTGGAGCAAGAATGTAGCGTTTTTCTCCATCCTTGTATGCCAGAAGGGCAATGCGCGCCGAGCGGTTCGGATCATACTCAATCGCCTCAACTTTGGCCGGAATGCCAACCTTATTGCGCTTGAAGTCAATGATGCGATAGTGATGCCTATGACCGCCGCCGCGATGGCGAATGGTAATACGCCCTGCAGAGTTGCGACCGGCCTTCGTCTTCTGCGACTTGGTCAACGAGCGCTCAGGCTTGCTGCGTGTAATATCATCAAACGACGACAGCTGCGTATGCCGCAAGCTGGGAGTCGTCGGTTTAAAGGTTTTAAGAGCCATGTCGTGATTCCTATTCCAAATCGATTTTGTCGCCGTCTTTCAACGTCACAACCGCTCGTTTCCAATCCGGCTTCTTCCCAAAGTGGACCGTGCGTTGTCGACGTTTCTTACCGTCATAATTCATGGTGTTGACCTTGACCACCTTAACCTTGAAAAAGTCCTCGATGGCCCGCTTGATCTCAAGTTTGTTCGCGGCGGGATCAACCTTGAACAAGTACTTGTTCTGCTCGGCAAGTAACGACCCCTTTTCGGTGATATGCAAACCGCGAACGGCTTCAAGCGCATTCTTCATGATTTCCTCCCCGCGTGGCACTCAAGCCTGGCTAACAAACCCTCCATCGCAGAGCGAGTCACGATGGTCATCGGGTAGCGAAGCAGTTGAAACGTACTGACATCCCGCGCCGTCGTGGCCTCCACGTTGGCAATGTTGCGAAGAGCGCATAACAGGCTCTTATCGAGCTTATCAACCACGATCAGAGCTCCCCTCTTCAGCCCCAGCGCCTTCAGCAGACTGACGGCAACCTTGGTCTTGGCCTCCGGAACCGAGAGTTGATCCAGTACCCGTATGCGATCTTCACGAATAAGGTCGCTGAACGCCCGGCGAAACGCCAGGCGGGCAACCTTGGCCGGAACCGTCTTTTCATAACTCCGCGGATGAGGACCATGCGCCACACCGCCGCCCCGCCAAACGGGAGACTGCCTGTAACCGGCACGGGCACGTCCAGTCCCCTTCTGTTTCCACGGCTTCTTGTTGCTACCAGACACAGCGCCCTTACCCAAGGTAGACGCCGAGCCCGCGCGAATTCCAGCCTGGCTTGCCACAACCACGTCGTGAACCGCCTGCTGGCCTTTGCTTGTCAACAACTCGTCGGAGACATCCATCGTCTCCATCGAGTTCCCTTTCATGTCATAGACAGAAAGCTTGCTCATTTCACCTGCCCCGCCTTCGTCTTTTTCAAGGCCTTTCGAATTTCGACCAGCGCCCCAGCGGGCCCCGGAACCGCCCCGTTCACGAGAAGCAGATTCTCGCTGGCCCGGAGTTGTACAACTTTAAGATTTTGAGTCGTGACCTGCACATTCCCCATGTGCCCGGGCATGTGTTTGCCTTTGTGGACGCGCCCCGGAAACGAGCGGCATCCAATGGATCCGACTCGCCGTTTGGAATGTCCGCCGTGTGTCATCGGTCCGCCGCGCATACGGAATCGCCGAACCACACCAGCAAACCCGCGCCCCTTGGTCACGCCAATAATGTCAACATAGTCAACGCCATCCAGAATGGCCGCTGTCACGGTGTCTCCGGCCTTCATTTCTTCGCCAGACTCGACTGTAAATTCGCGAAGAAAACGCGTCGGCGCGACATTTGCAACCTTGAACTGCCCGACATGAGCCTTGTTTGCCCGTGATGCCTTCACCTCAATAAATCCCAGTTTGAGGGCCTCATAACCGTCCTGACTTTTTGTCTTTCGCTGAACGATTACACACGGCCCAACCTCAATCACAGTGACAGGAATCTGGCGACCTTCTTCACCAAACACCCGCGTCATCCCAATTTTCTTGCCCAGTATCCCTTGCATGACTACCTGCCTAAATCTTGATCGTTATATCCACACCGGCGGGCATATTAAGCTTTTTCAGCTCATCCACTGTTCGCGCCGTGGGCTCCACAATGTCCAGGATCCGCTTATGGGTGCGGACCTCGAACTGTTCCATCGACTTCTTGTCGGCATGCACACTTCGGTTAACACTGTAACTTTCGATGCGCGTAGGCATAGGAATGGGACCGACGACCCTGGCTCCCGTCCTTTTTGCTGTCTCCACGATGTCGGATACGGACTGATCCAACACCCGGTAGTCGTAGGCTTTCAAACGAATTCTTATACGTTGCTTTTCCATCATTCACTCACCGTTCCAGAAGTTGCTGTTGTATTGCCGCCGGCACCACATCAAAACAAGTCGGCTCCATCGTGTAACTCGCCCGCCCCCGTGTCAGAGACCGGATGGCCGTTGAATAACCGAATAGTTCCGCAAGGGGAATCCGGGCATGAATTATCTGCACGGTTTCCTGCCCGACCATATCCCGAACATGGCCGCGCCGGGCACTCACGTCGTTCAGCACATCACCCAAGTGCTCCGCCGGGAGAATAATCTCCAGCGACATTATGGGCTCAAGGATTACGGGATTAGCCGCTTTCGCCGCCACCCGCAAAGCCATCACTCCAGCGGTCCGGAACGCCACATCCGTGGATTCCTGATCGCGGAAAGAACCACCCGTCACCCGCACCTTCATGTCAACCAACGTGAAGTTGGCCACGGCACCGGTTGTCAACCCATCCCGAATTCCTTCCGCAACGGAGTTGCGAAACTCCGCAGGAATACGCGATGCGGGCACATCAAATTGAATTTCAATGCCAGCGCCGCGCGCCAGAGGTTCAAGATCAAGAACCACCTCGGCAAATTGCCGCTGGCCCCCGATCTCACGCTCAAAGCAATATTCGCCATGACTGGAGGCCAGGATCGTCTCACGGTACGCCACCATCGGACGACCTGCATTGGCCTGCACCTTGTATTCCCGGAACATCCGATCCTTCAGAATCTCCAAGTGAAGCTCACCCATTCCGCTTAACAGGGTTTGACCCGTATCGGCATCCAGCGATACAACGCAGGTGGGATCCTCCGCCGCCAAGGCTTGCATGGCCTCGTTCAGTTTGTCCCTGTCCGCCTGTGACTTGGGCTCGATCGCCATGGATATCACGGGCTCCGGGAAACGGATACGCTCCAACTCAACAGGCATATTTTCGGCGCACAGGGTGTCTCCCGTGATCGCCTGTTTAAATCCCACAACGGCCCCGATCTCACCGGCGTGGATAACCTCAACCTCCTGACGGTCATCCGCATGCAACAACACGAGCTTCATGACGCGTTCGCGCTTTCGAGTCCGCGCATTAAAAAGATTCTGCCCCTTCTTGATCTGCCCCGAGTACACGCGAACAAAAGCCAACCGCCCCATGTAGGGATCGTTCATCAACTTGAAGACCAAGGCGCTTTGGGGAGCAAAATCATCCGCCTCGCGGCTCACAACCTCGCGGGTCTTGGGATGCTCTCCCTGAACCGGGGGAATGTCAATCGGCGAGGGCAGAAAATCAACCACAGCATCCAGCAACTGCTGCACCCCCTTGTTGCGCAATGAGGAACCGCACAGAACCGGAGTTATGGTTCGGGAAAGGGTGGCGCGCCTTACGCCTTCACGCAGAACCGCCGCAGGAATATCCGGACAGTCAAGATAGGACGCCAAAATGGTCTCATCTCGCTCGGAGAGGATCTCGATCAGAACGGCCCTGGCTTTTTCAGCCTCAACGGCCAGTTCAGACGGGATGGGAACGGCTTGCATCTTGATCCCAAGCGAACTCTCATCATAGAGAATCGCCTCCATGGCCAGCAGATCGATAACGCCCTTAAAATTCTCCTCAGAACCCCACGGAATCTGGACAGGAACTGCGACGGCACCCAATCGGGCGCGAATCTGCCCGACAACGGCGTTAAAATCCGCACCAATACGATCCATCTTGTTCACAAAAGCAATACGCGGGACATGATAGCGATCAGCTTGGCGCCAAACGGTCTCGGATTGGGGTTGCACGCCACCCACACCACAGAAAACAACCACAGCGCCATCCAATACCCTTAAAGAGCGCTCCACCTCCATCGTGAAGTCAACATGCCCGGGAGTATCAATGATGTTGATTTGATGGTCACGCCAGAAACACGTCGTCGCGGCACTCGTTATGGTGATTCCCCGTTCCTTTTCCTGGGGCATCCAATCCATGGTGGCTGTCCCTTCATGGACTTCACCCATACGATGAACCCGCCCGGCATAGAACAGGATACGCTCGCTCGTCGTCGTTTTTCCCGCGTCGATGTGGGCAATAACGCCGATATTACGAACGGCGGAAAGGGGCCGGATACGATCCGCCGCTTCACGCTGGCGTTCGGAACCCGACACGTCTCCTTTAGAATCCTGTTTCAAAACCGTTTCCATTTTCGTTCACTAAACAGACAACACCCGCCGCCCAATCGGACGACGGGGATTTGACTTAATAGTACTTACCACCGATAGTGGGCAAATGCCTTGTTCGCCTGCGCCATTTTATGCACATCATCTCGCTTCTTGATGGCATTCCCCTGCTCCGCATACGCATCCAGAATCTCCTGAGCCATGGCTCGGCGCATGGGAACTCCCTTGCGCGTTTTCGCATACTGAATCAGCCACCGCATGGCCAGCGCTCCCTGGCGATCAGGCGTAACCTCAACAGGCACCTGATAGGTGGCGCCGCCAACTCGGCGCGACTTCACTTCAACCTTCGGTTTCACATTGTCGATGGCCCGGAGAACAACTTCCAGAGGATCAACATCCGGATGCTTCTCTTGAATCACTTTCAGGGCATCGTAAACAATGTTCACGGATACCGATTTCTTTCCGACCTTCATCAGATGGTTGACCAAACGTCCGACTAACTCGCTGTTATACTTCGGATCCGGCTCAACCTCCCGCCGCACTGCTCTTCTTCTTCGTCCCATGATATTGTGCCGTCCTACGCCTGCTTCGGTGTTTTGACGCCATACTTGGAACGGCCCCGGTGCCGTCCCTCCACGCCCAAGGTGTCCAACGTCCCACGCACGATGTGGTAGCGAACACCAGGCAGATCCTTCACGCGACCGCCACGAACAAGCACCACGCTGTGCTCCTGCAAATTGTGCCCCTCACCCGGAATATATGCGGTCACTTCCTCGCCATTCGTCAACCGGACACGAGCCACTTTGCGTAGCGCCGAGTTCGGTTTCTTGGGTGTCTGCGTCTTCACCGACAAACACACACCACGACGCTGAGGACAATTTTTCAGCGCGGGCGATTTACTTTTATATCGGACTTGCTTTCGTCCGAATTTTACAAGTTGATTAATCGTTGGCATTGTTTCAATTCCTTCCAAACGCAAAGCGTGTAAAAGTGCCAGATGTGGCCCTTATCTGTCAAGCTCTATCCGAGTAACTCCTGGGCTTTCTTCATCGCTTCACTTTCCTGCCTCAATTCCTCCTCGGGAATCGGCTCGGCCAAAGGCACCAGTTTGATGTTCCGGAACATCGGGAATCCCGTGCCTCCGGGAATCAAATGCCCCATGATGACATTTTCTTTAAATCCATACAGCGTATCCACCCGGCCCAGCGTGGCTGCTTCCGTGAGGACACGAGTGGTGTCCTGGAATGACGCCGCAGAAATAAAACTTTCCGTCTCGAGTGCGGCCTTGGTGATGCCCAACAGCGCGGGAGACGCTTCGGCAGGGCGCTTACCCTCGGCCTGCGCCTGGTCATTCATTTCCTTGAACGCCTGCCGCTCAACCTGCTCACCCCAGAGGAAATCAGTGTCGCCGGCATCGGTGATTCGAACCTTGCGTAACATTTGACGCACAATGATCTCGATGTGCTTGTCATTAATTTCGACACCCTGCAGACGATAAACATCCTGCACCTGATTCACCAGGTACTCCTGAAGTTCCTGCGGGCCGCAAATCTCAAGAATTTCCTGGGGAACAATCGGACCCTCCGTCAACTGCTGACCCTTTTGGACGTAGTCACCCTTGTAAACAACCACATGTTTGCCCATCGGAATCAAATGTAACTCCTCGTCACCCGTGACCGAGTCGCGGATCAACAACGAACGGCGTCCGCGCTGGTTGGGGCCAAAGTCAACAATGCCGTCAATCTTGGCAATCTCAGCGGCATCCTTCGGCCTACGCGCCTCGAACAGTTCCGCCACTCGAGGCAGACCGCCTGTGATATCCTTAGTCTTCGACTCCTTACGGGGTGTCTTGGCTAAGACTTCGCCGGCTGCCACCTTCTGGCCATCCTTAACCATGACATGCGCGCCAGCGGGAATGTTATAGGCCATCGGTTGTTCGTTCGCACCGAAGGTGATCAGGATCTGAGGATGCAGATCTTCCTTGTGCTCCAAGACAACGGTGCCCATCAACCCTGTAGACTGGTCGACATCCTTCTTAACCGTCACATTTTCGATGAAGCCCTGGCATCGAACGGATCCCGGCTTCTCAGCCAGAATCGGCACGCTGTAGGGATCCCATTCGACAAAACTCTGGCCCTTCTTGACACGGTCGCCATCTCCAACCGAGATTACGGCACCAATGGCGATAGAGTGACGTTCCACTTCCCGCCCGGTGTCGTCGAACACGGCCACCGAGCCATTCTTATTCAGCACCACGAAATGTCCCTTACTATTCACCACAACACGCAAGTTGGTGTACTGGATGACGCCGTCATGCTTGGAGAGCACATGCGGCTGCTTGAACACGGAACTCGCAGTACCCCCGATATGGAATGTCCGCATCGTTAACTGAGTTCCGGGTTCGCCGATTGACTGTGCCGCAATGATGCCCACCGCCGCCCCCATTTCCACGGGACGCCCGTTTGAAAGGTCGCGGCCATAGCACTTGGCGCAAATACCCCGACGACTCTCACACGTCAAGACACTCCGTATACGGATCTTCTCGATGTCCGCGTTCATGATGGTTTCCGCCAGCGCCTCGTCAATCAATCCGCCGGCCGGGACAATCATCTCGCGCGTCACCGGGTTCACGACATCATTCAGCGCCGTTCGCCCCTTGATCCGGTCAGCCAGTGAGACGAGATTCTCATCACCCTCTCCAATGGCCTTTACCTCAATACCGTTCAGAGTGTTGCAATCCTGTTCAATGATGCGGACATCCTGCGCCACATCAACCAGTTTTCGGGTCAGATACCCGGCATCTGCGGTCTTGAGCGCCGTATCGGCTAACCCTTTGCGAGCACCGTGTGTACTGATGAAGTATTCGAGCACGCTCAGTCCCTCACGGAAGTTAGACATGATCGGGCGCTCGATAATTTCGCCGGATGGCTTGGCCATCAGACCACGCATCCCCGCGAGCTGACGGATCTGCTGGCGGCTTCCTCGCGCCTTGGAGTCCACCATCATGAAAATCGGGTTGGCTTCATCGCTCCCCGCATTGTCCTCGATGGCTCGGTACATCGCATTCGAGGTCTCATCGGTGGCCTGAGTCCAAATATCGACGATCTTATTATAGCGCTCACCATCGGTGATGATACCGCGCCGGTACTGGCCTTCAACCTCGCTGACCAGTTTATGAGCCTTTGCAATAATGTCTTCCTTCTCTGCCGGAATGATCATGTCCGACAATCCGATCGAAATACCCGCCAGCGTAGCGTGTTCGAACCCGATGTTCTTCAGGCTGTCCAACATTCGCACCGTCTCGGCATGGCCGCTGACCCGATAGCACTGCCAGATCAACTTTCCAAGAAATGATTTATCACAGCAACGGTTGATAAAGCCCAATACTTCAGAGAGAATTTCGTTGAAGAAAACCCGCCCCACCGTCGTTACCAACATCTTAGAGTTCGTATCACCGAACACGGTTTTACGACCAAAGTCCGGGTTCTTGAACCGAACGCGACTATGGATCTTAAGGGCTCCCTCATCATAGGCCAGCCGAACCTGATCCGCCTCATCAAAAATCGGAAGACGTTCCTTCTCCTGAGCCTGCCCGCTCACTTTTCGTTTAATTTCCTTGATTCGCTCTTTCTGCGCTGAGGAGGTGAGGTAATAAATCCCAAGGGCAATATCCTGTGTTGGAGTCATGACCGGCTTGCCACTCGACGGCGAGAACACGTTGTTCGGAGAGAGCATCAACAAACGGGACTCAATCTGCGCCTCAATGGACAGCGGGACGTGAACGGCCATCTGGTCTCCGTCGAAGTCGGCGTTATACGCCGTACAAACGAGCGGATGAACCTGAATCGCTTCTCCCTCGACAAGCGTGGGTTCAAAGGACTGGATGCTCAACCGGTGCAGAGTCGGCGCGCGGTTCAACATGACCGTCTTGTCGCGGGTGATTTCCTCGAGAATCGCCCAGACCTCGTCCGACTGCTTGTCGATCAACTTCTTGGCGCTACGAACCGTATGCGCCACCCCCATTTCCTTCAGCCGACGAATGATAAATGGCTCAAACAGGACGAGAGCCATCTTCTTGGGAAGACCGCACTGATGTAACTTGAGCTCGGGGCCAACCACGATCACGGAACGGCCGGAATAATCCACTCGCTTGCCCAGAAGATTCTGCCGGAAGCGCCCGCCCTTACCTTTGAGCATATCGCTCAGGGACTTCAGCGGACGATTGCCGGCCCCCGTGACGGCGCGACCGTGACGACCATTGTCTATGACCGCGTCAACGGCTTCCTGCAACATGCGCTTTTCATTGCGAATGATCACATCCGGCGTCTTGAGCTGTAGCAGGTTCTTCAGGCGGTTGTTACGATTGATGACGCGGCGATAGAGGTCGTTCAAGTCGGATGTCGCAAACCGTCCGCCCTCCAGAGGAACGAGAGGCCGAAGATCAGGAGGAATGACGGGCATAACCTCAAAGATCATCCATTCAGGACGGGTGTTGCTCAGAAGGAAACCTTCAAGAACTTTCATGCGTTTTGACAGTTTCTTCCGGTTCTGTTTGCTTCGCGTGGCCCCCATCTGCGCATCCAGTTCCTGGAGGGTCTTTTCAAGGTCGATCTTCTTCATCAGGTCGCGAACCGCTTCAGCGCCAATCCGGGCCACGAAATTATCGCCATATTTCTCCTGGGCCTCACGATACTCCATTTCGCTTAGCAACTGTTTTTCCTGGAGGGGCGTATCGCCCGCCTCGACGACCACATAGTCCTCATAGTAAAGAACCCGTTCCAGCGCCCGAGCCGTCATGTCGAGAACCAAGCCCAGACGGCTCGGGGTACACTTGAAGAACCAAATGTGCGATACCGGAACCGCGAGGTCAATATGCCCCATACGTTCGCGTCGGACCCGGGACTGGGTGATTTCAACTCCGCACCGGTCGCAGATGACCCCCTTGTGCTTAATGCGCTTGTACTTCCCGCAGCTGCACTCCCAATCGCGCGTCGGCCCAAAAATGCGTTCACAAAATAAACCGCCCTTTTCCGGCTTATAGGTGCGGTAGTTGATGGTCTCGGGATTCTTCACTTCACCATGACTCCACGCCCGAATGGTGTCCGGCGAAGCCAGAGTAATCTTTACGGAGTCAAACCCCTCCAACATGGGCATTCCCAGGCGTTCCCGCGCAACAGAATTCGTCAAGATACGTTCAGACATAGGTGACCCGGCGTTTCCGCCGCCTCCATTAGACTCAAGTTTTCTTCGCATCAGCACGCACATCAAGACCAATCGCGCGAAGCTCATTGATCAAAACGTTGAACGACTCTGGCCGGTCTGCCTCAAGCACGTTCTCGCCCTTCACGATGGACTCATAAATTCTCGTACGTCCGGTCGTGTCATCGCTCTTGACAGTGAGCAATTCCTGAAGAGCATAGGCGGCCCCGTAGGCCTCAAGCGCCCAGACTTCCATTTCTCCGAGCCGCTGGCCACCATACTGGGCCTTGCCGCCCAATGGTTGCTGTGTCACCAGAGAGTAGGGCCCCACCGCGCGGGCATGGATTTTGTCACTTACGAGGTGATGCAATTTCAGCATGTAGATATAGCCCACCACGACACGCTGATCGAACGGCTCGCCCGTGCGACCGTCGAACAACTGGGTCTTCCCGTCAGGAGCCAACTTCGCGTCCTTCATCAGGTCGTGAATACGCTTTTCAGAAATACCATCGAAAACCGGAGTGCTGGCATACAGGCCCAGAAGTTTGCAGGCCCAGCCCAGATGGGTTTCCAGAACCTGCCCGACGTTCATACGCGACGGCACGCCGAGCGGATTCAGCACGATATCAACCGGTGTTCCATCCGGCAGAAACGGCATGTCTCCTTCCGGAAGAATGCGCGCCACCACACCCTTGTTTCCATGACGACCGGCCATCTTGTCACCCACCGAGAGTTTCTTCTTGCTCGCGATGTAGACACGCACCTGTTTGATAATGCCCTGATCCACCTCGTCTCCGCTTTCAAGGCGATCCATGGCGTTCGTGTACTCATGCTCGAGTTCAATGAACTTCTGCTGGTACTCGCCAATGATCTCCTGAATCTTGATCTGGATCGGACTGCTCTCGATCGCAATGTGGGCGCTCTCGGTGGCCAGTTTTCGAAGTAACGTTTTGGTGATCTTCCGGTTGGCCGGAATGATGATCTCGCCCGAGTCGATGTTCACGACATCGAGCGGAATCTTCTCGCCCAGCAGAATGTTACTCAACGCCTCAGTCAGTTGATCCACCAACTCCTGTTTCTTGGACTGCTGTTCCTGAGCCACATTCTTAACCTGACGCTTGCGCTCGGCCGGCGTCATCTTTTCACGGGCTATGTCCTTGTGAGCGGACACTTTTACATCCATGACGATACCATAGGTGCCACTCGGGACGGTCAGCGAGGTATCCCTCACGTCAGCCGCCTTCTCGCCGAAGATGGCACGGAGTAACCGCTCTTCGGGTGCGAGTTCCGTTTCACTCTTGGGCGTGATCTTGCCAACCAGGATATCATCCGGCTTGACCTCGGCACCGACACGGATCACACCGTCCGCACCCAGGTTACAAAGGGCTTCTTCGCCCACATTCGGAATATCCCTTGTGATTTCCTCGGGCCCGAGCTTCGTATCGCGGGCGCCTGCCTCGAATTCCTGGATATGCACCGACGTAAAGACATCATCACGAACCACACGCTCGCTGATCAGAATGGCATCCTCAAAGTTGTAACCGCACCAGGGCATGAAGGCGACCAGGACATTACGTCCGATTGCCAACTCACCCTGCGAGGTCGCGGGGCCGTCAGCCAGAACGTCACCGGTCTTGATCTTCTGACCGACCTTCACGACCGGCTTCTGATTGACACAGGTTCCGGCATTGGAGCGCATGAACTTGTTCAACTTATAAACGCGCTCGCTATCCTTCTTTTTACCACCCTTGTCATTGGTAACGATGACCTTGTCGGCGGACACATAGGTCACCACGCCAGGTTCGGCGGCAAGCATCAGGACACCCGAATCACGGGCAATACGCCCTTCCAGCCCGGTTGCCACAAACGGCCGTTCGGCGTCCAGGAGCGGAACCGCCTGCCGCATCATGTTAGATCCCATAAGCGCACGGTTGGCATCATCGTGTTCAAGAAATGGAATCAAGCCTGCCGCCACCGACACCACCTGCTTCGGCGAGACGTCCATGTAGTCCACCTTCTCTTTGGGGACTTCCGTGAACTCGCCACGATGGCGCACGGCAATGGATTCACCAGACATGCGACTTTTCGAATCCAGCGGGGTATTCGCCTGGGCGATGACAAACTTTTCCTCACGATCCGCGCTTAAATATTCGACCTCATCCGACACCACTCCGTTATTCACCTTCCGGTACGGCGTCTCGATAAAACCGAACTGGTTGATCCTGGCATAGATACCCAGGGATGAAATCAATCCGATGTTCGGTCCTTCAGGTGTCTCAATGGGACAGATTCGCCCGTAATGGCTGCTATGCACGTCCCGAACTTCAAATCCGGCACGTTCCCGGCTCAAACCGCCCGGACCCAGGGCACTCAGACGACGTTTATGCGCCAACTCCGAGAGCGGGTTTGTCTGATCCATGAATTGACTCAACTGACTGCGGCCGAAGAAATCCTTCACAACAGCCGAGAGTGTCTTGGGATTAACCAGGCGCTGAGGAGTCATGGTTCCCGTGTTCGGATCAAACAAGGTCATGCGTTCGCGAACCAACCGCTCGGCGCGTGCCAGTCCCACCCGGCACTGGTTTTCAATCAATTCACCGATGGTGCGAAGGCGACGGCTACCAAGATGGTCAATATCGTCAACCAATCCCTGTCCACCACGGATACTGATCAAGTAACGAATTGCGGCAATCAGGTCGCTCCCGTCGGGACTCAATGTCCGGAGGCGCTCCTCCTCGGTCACCGTGATGAAGGCTTCCTTTTCCTTGGCTTCCTTCTTCGACATAATGTGGGTGATCAGTTCCCCGGCGTCCTTGATCTCGCCGTCCAGTTTCTGATTGATTTTGTAACGCCCAACACGTCCCAAATCATACCGACGCACATCAAAGAATAACCGCTTCAAGAGTTGCCGGGCATTCGACACCGTCGCGGGGTCACCGGGACGTAGGCGCAAATATATATCCTTCAAGGCATCATCCATCGAGTGCGTCGGATCTTCCTTGATGCTCTTAAGCATCACCCCGGAATCCCACGACACATCCACGACTTCCACATCCTTGAACCCGGCGGCCTTCATCTGAGAAAGCACGTTCTCCGAAAGGGGCTCATAACGACGGGCCAGAACAGTCTGTGAATCCACGTCGATGACGTCATCCTTGAAAACAAGGGTGGCCAGTTTATCGGCGCTGATCGAATCGGACACCTTGAGTTTCCGCACGGTATAGAAGAGGGACAACAAATCGTCATCCGACCCGTACCCCAGCGCCCGCAGAAACGTGGTCGCCAGAAATTTTCGGCGACGGTGACGGCGATCCATGTATATCCACAGCAAGTCCGAGGAGTCAAACTGAACCTCCACCCAGGATCCCCGGTCGGGAATGATCCGGAAGGAATAGAGCATATTGCCGCTGGAATGAACGGATTGCTCAAAACAAATGCCCGGAGAACGGTGCAACTGACTCACAATGACCCGCTCGGCGCCGTTGATCACAAAGGAACCCTGTGCCGTCATGAGCGGGATTTCGCCCATATAGACTGTTTCTTCGCGAACTTCTTCCCCATCCTTGAGGCGGAACGTCACATGCAGTGTGCCCGCAAAAGTCTGCCCTTCACGGAGAAACTCATACGGATCCAGCTTGGGAAGCGTGAACTCATACTTCACAAAATCAAGGACGTAACGCCCATCGTAACTCTCAATGGGGAAAACCTCCTTGAACACCGCCTGAAGTCCCATGTTCTGGCGACTGCCAGGAATAACATCGAGTTGGAGGAAATCCTTATATGACGCCGTCTGAATTTCAATCAGATTGGGCGGCTCGATAACCTCAACCAGTTTTCCGAAGTTCGTTCTATCAACCATTCCAGCACCTGTTGCACCGGGTTTACAAGGACATCAACACCGCGACCCCATGATCGCCCGTCGTAAAAAACATCTCCCCAACGGGATGACGTTACTTGATCTCGACGGTAGCGCCAGCCTTCTCCAAGACTTCCTTGATCTTGGCGGCTTCATCCTTGGTAATACCTTCCTTGACAGTCTTGGGTGCGCCTTCAACCAGATCTTTGGACTCCTTCAAGCCCAACCCGGTGATGGTGCGGATTTCCTTGATTACGCCGATCTTGTTTCCGCCCGCGCCTGCCAAAACCACTGTAAACTCGGTCTTCTCAGCCGCCGCTGCTGCGGGAGCGCCACCGGCAGGAGCCGCCGCCATCATGGCCATCGGAGCCGAGGCGCTAACGCCGAGGCGCTGCTCCAAGCCCTTCACCAACTGAGAGAGCTCAAGCACGCTCATGCTCTCGATAGACTTGACGATCTCTTCCAACTTACCTTCCAACTTGATTTCCTCTGACATGATATTCTCCCTTTGCTTAACTCTAATAACTCTAACGTCACACTGTTGCGCTCTTCTTATCCTCGATTGCCTTCACAACTTGCACGATGGTGGTCACCTTCTGCTTCAGCACGCCAACCAGGCGCGATAGAGGAGCCGCCACCGTACCCACCACCTGGCCCAACAACACATCCCGGGGCGGAAGTTCCGCCAGCGCATCAATCTGCGCGGAGGTGAGAACCATGGTTCCCATGATCCCCGCCTTCACCAGAGGCAATCCGTTCGCGCTGTTGAATTTCTTAATGGTCTTGGCGGCCTGAACCACATCAACCCCGGTCACAATGGCAGATTGCCCCTTCAGCGAGGAATCCAATCCAGACCATCCTTTTTCCCGAGTCATTAGGCGGAGAAAGCGATTCTTCACAACCTGCATTCGGGCGCCAGCCTTGCGGAGTTGACGACGTAACTCGGAGAACTGCTCCACCTTCAGGCCGCGATAATCCGCGACGATAATGAAAGAGGATTCGTTGATTCGGGTGCTAATTTCCTCAAAAATTGCCTTTTTTTCCGGTCTCATTTCATCCAGCCTTTTGGTTAGTCTCGAACATCCACACGGAGGCCAACCCCCATGGTGGAACTGAGCGTACATCGTTTCAAAAAGATGCCCTTGGCCGCAGGTGGACGAGCTGCCCGAACCGCCCCAATCACGGCATTCACATTGTCAAAAAGCTTCGTCTCTTCGAAGGACAGTTTACCGAAGGGAACCTGCACGTTGCCGTTCCGATCCATCCTGTATTCCACGCGTCCAGCCTTGCTATCACGCACGGCTGTCGCCGTATCATCCGTAACCGTCCCGGTCTTCGGGTTTGGCATCAGTCCACGCGGTCCAAGCACCTTGCCGAGTTTACGAACTTCCTTCATGGCGTCGGGCGTGGCAATGGCAACATCAAAATCAGTCCAGCCACCCTTGACTTTCTCAATCAGATCCTCGTTGCCAACCGTCTCCGCTCCGGCCGCGCGGGCGGCATCAGCCGCCGCGCCGGCGGCAAACACCGCGACGCGAACTACTTTGCCCGTCCCGTGGGGAAGCGCCACCGTGCCGCGCACGGTCTGATCCGTCTTCGCGGTATCCACACCCAGACGAATCGCCACTTCCGCCGTTTCGTCGAATTTGGAAACCTTGTTCGCCTTTAGGAAACGAATGGCCTCCGCCAGGTCATAGACCTTGGCCTCAGTGGCCGCCTTTACCTTGTTGTATTTTTTTCCGTGAGTTGCCATGGCTAGCGAACCACCTCGATTCCCATGCTGCGTGCCGTTCCTTCAATCATGAGGGCGGCGTGATTTTCATCGGTTGCGTTCAAATCATTCATTTTGAGGCGGGCGATCTCGAGCACCTGCTGGGGCGTCACCTTGCCAACCTTGTCCCGGTTCGGCTGGGCGGATCCCTTGGCCAGGCCGGCCGAGCGCTTCAGCAGAGAGGACGCAGGCGGGCTCTTGGTGATAAACGTAAACGAGCGGTCTTGGTACACCGTGATGACCACGGGAATGACCAATCCCGCCATGCTCTGCGTCGCCGCATTAAAGTCTTTGCAGAACTGCATGATATTCACACCGTGCTGGCCCAGCGCCGGTCCCACTGGGGGAGCCGGATTCGCCTGCCCGGCGGGAATCTGCAACTTGATCTTTCCTGTTACTTTCTTTGCCATATCTTTCCCCTGCCCCGCCGTCGCGAAGGCTTACTGCCGTTCAACCTGCCAGTACTCCAGTTCAACCGGGGCCGAGCGGCCGAAAATGGCCACCGACACCTTCAGTTTGCCGCGGTCTGCATCCACTTCATCCACGGTTCCAGTGAAGTTCATGAAGGGCCCGTCCGTAATCTTGACCGTCTCACCGACATCATAGATCACCTTCGGCTTAACCTTCTCTTTCTTTTCCTCCACTTGAAACAGAAGTCGTTCCACTTCATCCGACCGGAGAGGCGCCGGACGTTCACCACCCACGAACCCGATCACACCGGGCGTTTCGCGGATAAAATACCAAACTTTTTCAACGACTTTGCGATCATCTCCATAAAGCTGCATGCTCACAAGTACATAGCCGGGGAAGAATTTGCGCGTGACCACGCTCTTCACCCCTTTCTTTGTCTCTGAGACTTTCTCCGTGGGGATGAGAACCTTGTCCACATAATCCCGCATTTCCTCTTTATCAAGGCGGCGCTCAATGCTTTCCTTGACCTTGGCCTCCTGGCCGGTCAACGTATGCAGAACAAACCATTGTTTTTCAATCATGAAAACCCCGGTTCCGAATGCCCGTTAATGACGCGTAACCAACCCGATGAACTGCCGCAACACGGCATCGCACAGCCCCACGAATACGGCAAAAAGAATCACCGACAAGATGACCACCACGGTGGATTCAATAAGCTCCCCGCGGGTGGGCCATGTGGACTTGCGCAATTCATTGCGGACGTCCGCCAGAAAAAACTGCACACTCCTGAAACTGTCAAGTATTTTACTCACCGCGTTACTCCACATTCATTTGGCAGGCCAGGAGGGCATCGAACCCGCAACCTCCGGTTTTGGAGACCGGCGCTCTGCCAATTGAGCTACTGGCCTGTATCCGAGAGTCCCCTTTAACGGGTCTCCTTGTGAACCGTATGCTTCTTCTCAAACCGGCAATACTTCTTTATCTCAATCCGGTCTGGCGTCAGCCGCTTGTTCTTCGTCGTCGTATAATTCCTTCGCTTGCAATCCGTGCAGGCGAGCGTGACCAGTTCCCTTGGCATGTCAATTCATCCTTCAACACACGGGTGACGTCCTTGCGGTCCGTCACCCGCGCACATTACTCCGGCCGAAACCGGAAGATTGATTACTGCAGAATTTCCGACACGGTGCCGGCGCCCACCGTACGACCACCCTCGCGAATGGCGAATCGCATGGATTTCTCCATGGCGATAGGCGCAATCAGCGTCACGGTCATCGCAATGTTGTCACCCGGCATAACCATCTCGACACCATCCGGAAGTGTCACGTCACCCGTCACATCAGTCGTGCGGAAATAGAACTGCGGACGATATCCCTTGAAGAACGGGGTATGGCGGCCACCCTCTTCCTTGCTCAGGACGTACACTTCGCACTTGAACGTGGTGTGAGGCGTGATCGAGCCGGGCTTCGCCAGAACCTGGCCGCGTTCCACATCTTCCTTCTTGGTGCTGCGCAACAGACAGCCGACATTGTCCCCGGCCTGACCCTGATCCAGCAACTTGCGGAACATCTCAACACCCGTGACCGTCGTCTTAACCGTCGGCTTCAACCCGACGATTTCAACTTCCTCACCGACCTTGATGATACCGCGCTCGATTCGGCCGGTCACCACGGTGCCACGACCTTCGATCGAGAACACATCTTCAATCGAGAGCAGGAACGCCTGGTCAATCACACGGACAGGCTCCGGAATGAAATTATCCAGTGCGTCCATCAATTCCTTGATGCACTTCGTGCCGGGATCATCAGGGGAGGTGGCCTGAATGGCCGCCAACGCACTGCCGCGGATGATCGGCGTGTCGTCACCCGGATAACTGTATTTGTTGAGCAACTCGCGTATTTCCATGTCAACGAGATCCAGCAACTCGGGATCATCCACCGTGTCAACCTTGTTCAGGAACACGACGATCTTGGGAACGCCGACCTGACGGGCGAGCAGGATGTGCTCACGAGTCTGGGGCATCGGACCGTCGGACGCGCTCACCACGAGGATAGCGCCGTCCATCTGGGCCGCACCGGTGATCATGTTCTTGACATAGTCGGCATGTCCGGGACAGTCAACATGCGCATAGTGGCGTTTCTCGGAACTGTACTCCACATGCGAGGTGGCGATCGTCAGAATCTTGGTAGGATCGCGACGACCCTGCGACTCAGACGCCTTGGCGACCTGATCATACTTGATATAAGTGCTCAACCCGCGCAATGACTGCACATAGGTAATGGCTGCCGTCAAAGTGGTTTTGCCATGGTCAACGTGCCCAATTGTACCCACGTTCACATGCGGCTTGGTTCTGTTAAACGATTCTTTTGCCATAGTCTTGCTCCTTAATGTTCTTCCTCAGTAACTTCATTCTCGTCCGGACAACCCGGATCAGCCTCAATCAAATTCTGGAGCCCACGAGCGGGATTGAACCGCTGACCTCGTCCTTACCAAGGACGTGCTCTACCAACTGAGCTACATGGGCTTCGCGTTCAATCCTCGCGCACAATAAACACAAAAAGGCGAATTCCTGCTGCCTTCATCGAATCCAGCAACAGAAAACGTCGCTCTCCGCCATGCTATTTTCGCCTAACTAATGGACTCAACCAAATCAAAATAGACGGGAGAAATTATCATACTCACTTCTTGTGTCAATGACTTTGTGAATAATATTTTCGTCCCCTTTCCCTCGCCTTATACCGGACGCCCTTCGCCTGTTTTGGCAGACGTGCTGAACAGAACCTCGGTGTTCTCGGTGTTCCGGATCTCGAAGTCCTCGACATGACGTCCCGGATCCGCCCGGAAACTCAAATACCCGGCAAATTTAGTTTCCAACTCCATCAGGATCGCCTCATCCTCCTTGCGCAAACGTTCCAGAACCGTCGGATGCACCACCACCTGCAATTTCCGGCTTTGCCCCGCATCCTTGAACCGGCGCATCAAGGCCACAATCTGGCGCTGAATCTCAACGCTCATGGAGAGCGCCGACTTGACACTCCCTTTCCCCTTGCAGTAAGGACAATCGACATACATCGACTGCAAGACGCCCTCGTCCACACGCTGGCGGGTCATCTCCAGCAACCCAAGGTGTGAAATAGGCAACACATTGGTCTTTGCCTTGTCCCGGTGCAGCGCGTCTTTCAGAGTCTTGTAAACCGCATTGCGGTTTTTCTTTTGCTTCATGTCAATGAAGTCAACCACGATAAGACCGCCCTCATTGCGGAGGCGTAACTGGCGGGCCACTTCCTCCGCCGCCTCGGTGTTAACCTCGAAAATGACGTCTTCCTGGGTCTGGGCACCCTTGTGTCGGCCCGTGTTTACGTCCACCGAGATCAGGGCCTCGGTTTCCTCGAAGATGATGTAACCGCCCGATTTAAGCATCACTTTGCGGGCAAATGCATTTTCCAGCTGCCGCTCCAGGTTGAAATGCTCAAAGATCGGAACCGACCCCTCGTACTGCTGGATGCGCGACCGCACCCGGCGGGAAATCTTGGAGGCCAATTCCTTGATGCTCTCGCACTTGGCCGGATCATCCACCACGATGCGGTCGATATCCTCCGTCAACCAGTCGCGAACCACGCGCTCCACCAAGCCCGGTTCTTCATAGAGACAGCACGGCGCAGGCGTTTCCTTGACCCCTCGGCTGATGGCATCCCAACTGTCAACCAGCGCCCTCATATCGCGCACAAAACTGCGTTGCTTGGTACCCATCCCGGCCGTCCGGATGATCAATCCGACCCCCTCGGGAGTGGGCAGACGGGCCAGCACCTTCTTGAGGCGCATCCGCTCTTTCTCGTCCTCAATTTTGCGCGACACTCCCTTGAGGTTGCTTCCAGGCATCATGACCAGATAGCGGCCCGGAATGCTGAGATTGGCGGTCACTCGCGGCCCCTTCGTGCTGATCGGACCCTTTGTAACCTGAACCACAATCTCGGAGCCGACGGGGAACATCCGGGCGATTTCATCGCTTGAATAGCGCTTCTTTTTGGTCACCGTGCGAATGGTAATATCCTCCGCCGCCTCCAACCGGGCCGCGTCCTCGGGAATCATATCCCAGTAATGCAAAAACGCGTTCTTTTTCAGGCCAATATCCACAAACGCCGCCTGAAGACCGTCCTCAAGGTTCTTGATAACCCCCTTGTATATACCGCCCACAATGCGTTCCTCGGTGGGATGCTCAACCTGGAACTCTTCCAGTTTGCCATTCTCGAGCACCGCCACACGGGTTTCCAGACTCTCGGCGTTGATCACAATTTCACGCTTGAAACTTTTTCGTCCAAATCGAAATCCAAACATCAGTTGCTTCCTTTCTTTGCGGAGGCCATCATCAGGGCCTCCGAACATAAACACTTTGTATCAATCCCAGGGCAAACAAGGTGATAACCATGAACGTCCCCCCGTAACTCACCAACGGAAGGGGAATCCCGACCACCGGCAAAATACCGATCGTCATCGCCATGTTCACAAACGCGTGCGTAAAGATCATGGTCACAATCCCCACGCACAGCACCCGCCCCATCTTGTCGCACGCCACCATGGCCGCGTATAATCCACAGACCATCACAACCCCATAAAGCAATACCACGGAACCGGATCCCACAAACCCCGTCTCCTCCGAAATCACGGAGAAAATGAAATCCGTGGGAGCCACCGTTCGCGGTAGAAAGCCCAGAATGTTCTGTGTTCCCTTCAAGAATCCTTTTCCCGTGAGCCCACCCGAGCCCACGGCAATCTCCGACTGGCGTTTGTTCCACCCCGACCCCATCGGGTCTTTTCCGGGCTGGAGGAACACCTCGATCCTCTCGCGCTGATAGTCACTCAGCTTGATGGTCCGGAAAAACGCCCCCTGATGCTCCGGCGTCATTCCAAGCCTTTCCGGCAAAGCCACCGCCGCCAGCACCAGCATCACCACCAGCACGCCTCCCGCCAGCAGCGTGACCAGCGGTCTTATCGGCGACCCGGCCGCGAACAGCATGGCCGTCACAACCGGCAGAAACACCAGTGCGCTCCCGAGATCCGGCTCCTTCATAACCAACAGCATCGGGATCCCGGCGAGCAAAAAAATCGTCCACATGGGAGGAAGCCGACCGAACTTTTCAGCCGCCGGACTGAGCAGGCAGGCTCCCACCAAAATAACAGCCAGTTTCGCGATTTCCGAGGGTTGGACGCCCACTCCCAGAAACATCAGCCACCGCTTGGCCCCATAGATACGCGTCCCAAAGAACAATACCGCCACCAGAAGGATCAGCGCCATGATGTATCCGCCCCAGGCCACATCCCGCAGTCTCCGATAATCCATCAGGGTTGTCGCCACATAGCAGACAAGCCCCGCCAACGCCCAGAGGATTTGCTTCCTGTAGAGGTCTGCGGTGGAGTCATCCCGCATCACGGTTGCGCTATAGATAAAAAAAACACCCGTCACGATCAGGCCGATGATCGCCGCAAGCATCACCCAGTTCATGCGCCTGAGCAGGCCCAGATTGGATAGGAATCCACTCATCCGCCCGCCTCCTTCTCAACATCGGAGGCGCCGAAGATCCCCATCATCAGGCCGCGCAATCGCGGGCCGACTGTCAGGCCGCCGGACACGGCGTCATCCACGACCATGGCCACGGCGTAGCGGGGTTTGTTATAGGGAGCGAAAAGAATCATCCATCCGTGTTTCTTGCGGTCTTCTTTTTCCCCGTATTCGGCGGTGCCGGTTTTCCCCGCCATTTCCACGCCGGGAATGCGGGCGCGACCGCCCGTCCCCGTCTGGGCCATCACCACATCATACATGCCTTCTCTTACCGCCCGCATGGCGGCGGCCGGAACCGACACCTGACGGACTTGAACGATGGGATAATTGGTCAGGACGTTCCCTTTCCAGTCCTGCATTCCCAACACCAGGCGCGGATGATACACCGTACCGCCATTGGCCAGGGTGGCGGCAACCACCGCCATCTGGAGCGGCGTTACCGAAAGCGCCCCCTGCCCGATGGAAAAATTACAGGTATCACCGACCCGCCAGTCGTCATGCCAGGTCTTCTTTTTCCAAACGGCCGTGGGAACCAGTCCGGGCGCCTCCCGATCAATGTCGAGTCCGGTTTTTGATCCCAATCCGAACTGAACGGACATATCGGATATCGCGTCGTTTCCGCATTTCACGCCAAGTGTGGCGAAATAGACGTTACAGGACTGCTCAATACCCCGGCGCAAATCAACATGGCCATGCCCGTTCGGGTTCCAGCATTTCATCGGCTTGGTGCCAATCATATAGTAGCCGGGGCAATTGACCGACATTCCGGGAGACACAAGGCCGCTATTCAATGCGGCCAGCGCCGTAATGGGCTTGAAGATACTGCCCGGCGCATACACCTCGGCCACGGCCTTGTTCAACATCGGCCGGGCCGGATCCCGGTTAAATTCATCCCACAGGACTTTCGGGACGATGGGAACAAACTGGTTGGGATTGAAGGTTGGCGAACTCGCCAAGGCCAGCACATCCCCATTGCCGGGATCGAGGACAACCACCGCTCCGGGCACATCCCGGATGGCGGCTTCGGCCAGTTCCTGAATTCGACTGTCCAGGGCCAGAACGAGGTTGGCTCCGGCACGGGGTTCCTTGTCCATCTGTTCGGCATGTTTATAGCCGGAGGCGTCGATGCGGATCAGCCGCCCCCCGGCTTCGCCGGACATCAGGGAATTATATTTCCGTTCCAACCCCATCTTGCCCTCCATCTCGGGGAGGTAGTACTGGTAACCGGCCATTTCATCGTCAGTGAAATCAGCCTTCCCGACATAACCGAGAAGATGCGCCGCCAGTTCATTCCTGGGGTAGGCCCGGTTCGGCTCAACATAGATATCCACACCGGACATATCGACGGACGCTTCCGCCAGGCGAGCCAGCGCAGCCTGATCAAGACTGCGCCAGGCAACCAGCGGAAGCGGGAGTCGGCGTCGGATATGCGTCCAGATTTCGTCCTCGGTGATCGCCGGCTTGCGTCCGATCAACGGGGCAAGCGCCTCGATTCTCTGCTGAACCTCGGCCACGGTATGTTTCCACTTTCCCGGCTTGCGGATTTCCTCCAGATAGAAGGCGAGACAGTAGCAAGGCTGATTATCGGCCAGGCGAATGTTATGGCGATCCAGGATCATGCCACGCGGCGCCGGCAGGCGGATTCGGCGCATGCTCTGCCGGTGCAGACTCTCCTCAAACTCATGACTGCGACGCACTTGCAGATCGAAGAGCATGCCGCCAAGTAGCGCCAGAAAACCCAGCATGATGGCCAACACCAGGCGGATGCGTCGTAATTCAAAATGGATTGCTTCGGGCATATTATCTTTCTTCAGCAACCGTCAATCCCACATGATGTTCCAGGCCGGACGCCAACCACCAGACCACCGGCGCCGTGGCCAACCCCAGAAGCGCGCTCCCTCCCATCTTGACCGCCACCCACCAGGCGGGCAAATGAACGTCCAGGGCATTCACCCGCAACATGAGGTAAAGACACAGGGTTGTCAGCGCCGACAGCACGCCGCCCACAATCGCAACGGTAACAAGACTGTCCCTGAAGAGGGTCTCCCGCACACTCCAGACGACCCACACAAAGACCACAAAACAAAGCGAGGAATACCCCACCGGAAAGAGACTCATGGAATCCTGCATGATTCCCGCGAAGATGGCGGCGGTTAGCGCCATCCCCCGGGAATGAACCAGGGCGTAATACAACGCGACAGCCAGCAGGACGGGGGGTTTGGACAGCCCCATCCACGCCGTTGCGGGCATGAGGCTCTGAAACAGCCCGCCCGCCAGCAAGAGAAAAATCATGATCGCCCCTGTCATATTATTGTCCCGTGATCACCAGCACCTGGCGAAGCCGGGCGAGATCGGCGGAGGGAACCACCTCGGCATGTTGATATAATCCGGTTTCGTCGGGACTCATCCGGGACACCCGTCCCACCATCAGCCCTGCGGGGAAAATCCCCCCCAACCCCGATGTCACAACCAGTTCACCGGCCTTGATATCCAAATCCTTCCGAACATAGTCCACCTGAAACGGGATGGGCACGAACAGCACGCCGACACTGTGGGTTCCCCGCAATGATACGCCGCCCCCGTGCAGAATCCCGAACGAACCCTCCTTTTCAAAACGAACCGAGGACTTGAACGAACGGTCGGAAATGAGAAGGACTTCACAGGTTTGGGCCGACACCTCGGTGGTTCGCCCCACTATGCCATCAGGGGTGATCACCGGCATATTCTCCGAGATTCCCTCCTCCCGCCCCTTGTCCAACCGGATGGTCTGCCACCAGCCAGCCCCGTCATCACGGGCGATGACCTCGCAGGCGACGGTCTTGAGACTGAGGCGCTGTTTAAAGTTCAACAGATCGCGCAATTCGGCGTTTTCGCGAACCATGCGATCCAGACTCCTGACCTGGGCATGCAGTCCGGCGACTTCGCGACCCAGTTCATCGCGCTCCCTTACCACATCGGTCATGTTGCCGACAACCGAGGAGGTTCGATAGAGTCCAGAGATCGCGCGGGTCACGGCCCCCTGATAGGTTGCAAGACTGTCGCGGAAGAAGCCGCGAAGCGAAGAGGACACCGACGGGGGAAGGTTCAGCAGAACCAGAAAAAATGTCGCCAGCGCGACCCACAATAAATAGTTGCGATCCCTCACTTCAAACCTCTCGCCCCCGCCCCTTTAAGGGAGGAGTATCCTGAAAACCATTTGGATGCGGAGAGGACGATGATGAGGATTGATCAATAGGCTCGCTGTTCACCGGCGGCGATACGGCGCAGGACGCTGAGCTCCGTGAGCACAACCCCTGTTCCCTCGCACACCGCGCTCAGCGGGTCGTCGGCACGGTGAACCGGCAAGCCGGTATGCTCGGCAATGAGTTGATCGATCCCTCTCAGGAGCGATCCACCACCGGACATCACCATACCACGATCCACCAGATCAGCCGAGAGTTCAGGCGGACAGCGTTCCAAGGTCACACGAATGGCGTCCAAAATGGACGACAACGGTTCCTGAAGCGCTTCCCGGATTTCCTCCGAGGTCACCGTCAGGGTCTTGGGCAGACCGCAGACAAGATCGCGTCCCTTGACCTCCATGGTCAATTCCTCCGCCAATGGAAAGGCGGATCCGATCTTCATCTTGATTTCCTCAGCCGTCCGTTCACCGATCATCAAATTGTAAACCCGTTTCATATACTGGGTGATGAACTCGTCCATCTCATCGCCCCCGACGCGTACGCTGCGACAGAACACAATGCCGGCCAGGGAGATCAACGCCACTTCCGTGGTACCGCCCCCGATGTCCACAATCATGTTCCCGGCCGGTTCCTGTACAGGCAACCCGACACCGATCGCCGCCGCCATCGGCTCCTCAATCAGGTACACTTCCCGTGCCCCTGCGTGCATGGCCGAATCCTTGACCGCACGCTTCTCCACTTCCGTAATTCCACTGGGAACCGCGATAATCACCCGCGGTCGCACCATCGAGCGGCGATTATGAACCCTGCGGATGAAATACTTCAGCATCGCCTCGGTAATTTCAAAATCCGCAATCACACCCGCCTTCATGGGGCGGATGGCCACAATACTCCCCGGGGTACGTCCCAACATCTGCTTGGCTTCTTCGCCGACGGCCAAAACCCTGCGAGTGCCGGACTGAATCGCGACAACAGAGGGTTCCCTGAGCACAATCCCCCGATCCTTGACATAAACAAGGGTGTTGGCTGTGCCCAGATCAATTCCGATATCGTCGGAAAACATCCCCAACAAAAGATTTAGCATAGCGATTCCTTCGGCCACCAATTCTTAAGAATTTCTCTTAAGATATAAACGTTTTTATAATCTGCGGAAATCAAAGCAAGGCGTCAAGCCTGAAATCCAGTGAAATCCAGTTACACATTCAAAAACAACCTGGGAATGGCCAGGCGCTGGCGGCGTGTCTCGCCCGGAAGCAGGGCCGACTTCCGTTGCGGTTGATCATCGCGACCCGTCCGCCGGTTTCGATCGAGGAACAAGGATGGCGCCAGGCTGAGGGTATGCTTGCCGTAACGATCGTTCACCGCATCCACGGCCTCGCTCAAGGCTTCCCGCTTTTCAATCCGCACAGGATCCTCAAAGAGATCGTACTGGCGCTCGCCGTCCGACTCCAACTTTCCCAGCACGACCATCGTCGCCCGATACTCCGCACCCCGCTCAATCAGACTCTCAAACAAGTCACGCACAGCCGGAATGACGTCGCGGGTCACGGACACGGGACGATTCAGCCGGAGTTCAAGTCCGGCCTGCCGGAAATCCTGCTTTCGGAGCATGACGGCAATCTGCCGCGCCCGCAACTTATGCCGCCTCACCTTGATAAAGGCGGATTCGACATTGCGGACCAGTTTGGCCCAGACGAACTCGGGATCCGTCGATGGCGCCGTGAACGTCTTGCATTTGCTGATGGAGCAATAATTCGATTTCTCTTCCGTCGTCACCGGATAGAGGGCGCTCCCCCGCAACTCCCCCCACAGTTCGCGCCCCACCTTGCCCATCAGTCTGTCGGCCCATTCTTCCGGGTGCGCGGTAAAATCACAGGCCGTCTTCAACCCATATTGGGTCAGTAAGGCCACCGTATTAGGCCCAAACCCCCAGACTTTCTCAAGGGGAATCTGGGCCAGAAACCCCCGGATATCCGGCCCCGGAATCGGTGTAAACCCCGCCGGCTTGCGGAATTTGGAACCCAGTTTGGCAAGACTCTTGGTCAGACTCAGTCCGACGGAAACCGTGATGTCGAGTTCCGCCCGGATATCCGCCTGGAATCGCAGGGCAATCTCCTCGTAGGAAGTGTGATGAAGTCGCCGCAACCCCGTGAGATCCGCAAACCCCTCGTCGATGGAATATTCCTCCACCATAGGGGTGTAACGCCGGGCGATGTCGAACATCCGTTTGGAGTAGAGACTGTAGGTTTCATAGTCACTGGGCAGAACCTTCAACCCAGGACACATCCGGATCGCCTCACGCAGGGACAACCCGCGCGAGATCCCCAGCGCCTTCGCCTCGTAACTGGCGCAGGCAATGATCCCCCGTTCCTTTCCCGTCACCACCGGTTTCCCCTTGAGTTCCGGATGGATGGACTGCTCCACAGCGGCAAAAAATGCGTCGCCATCGAAATGAATGATGGCGCGGGGATAGGACTGGTAGAGGAAGGGGAACTCCGGCATGGTCAGTCATACTTTCGGATAACCGCCTTCACAATGCCGCCGATCACCAGCGACCGGGCCGGGCGGATGGATTTATACTTGGGATTGGCAGGATCGAGGCGCACCCCGTCGCGATCCTTCATGTAATACTTGAGGGTCCACTCGTCGTCCACCTGAGCCACCACAATATCATTCGGTTTCGGAGTGCCACCCTTTTCCACGAGCACCATGTCGCCGGGCACAATACCGGCGGCAATCATGGAATCTCCCTGCACGGTCAACATGAAGGTCGCCTCAGGACGACGGATGAGAAACTCATCAAGACTGAGGATATCGGCCAGTTCCTCCTCGGCCGGCGAGGGAAATCCCGCCTGTACCGCGCCCAGCAGCCGTAGCGTCCCCGTTAATCGCCCCAGAGCGACAACACGCCCCCGTTTCCGCTCCAGAAAACCGAGATCCTCCAGTTTTCGCAAGGCCCCGAAAACCGCATTTTTGGACTGATATCCGAACAGTCCCAACATCTCGCCATACCCGGGCAACCGCCGTTCCCGGCGCCAAAAGGCCCGTAGTTTGGCAACATGCCCCTCCACATCCATCACTCTCGGCATAAAAGCGTCCTCCCTTCACATGGGATCATAATAACTGAACCTTTGTTCAGTTACAAGGGAAAGAGGAAACGGGAACGATTATTTCCCGGCTGTCACCTGAATGGGATTGCCGGCAGGGATGAACACGTCCACGGTAGCCGTCTCCGACGTGACCGCCGTGCGCCAGTCCATGCGGATCCGAACGGCGCGGGGAAACAGGGTTCGGGTGGTTGATTTCCAGGTATTGGTCCACAGGGAATCCGGAAGTACGGAAACATCAAAGGCCGTGACCCCCTGCATGACGGGATTGGAGACGGCCGGGGCAAAGGCATTGGGCCCCCACAGGGTCATCGTTTCCCGAATCAGAGTTCCCCCATCCCCTTCTCCGGGCGGCGCCGGAACAACCCCATAATGCACACGCTCAATCTCAAGTCGTGAGAAATCATCCTCCGGAGACGGGATACGACCGGTGGAGAAGGCCAGTGAGGCCAGACCGGGGACATTGGTTTCGTGGGCGGGACACTCCACTTCAAACGCAGGCCTATTCGAGGAAATCGACTGCGCACAGGACGCCAGGTCATGCCGAAGTTGATCCAGGGCTGAAGCGGCGGCGCTATGGGTCTTGTCCTGTTGCCGACGCAGGGATGCCGTAACCACCAGATAGACAGACACGGACGACATGAACACCAGCGTGGCCACCCCGAGGGCGACTATCAGTTCGATCAGCGTCATGCCCGATGGAGGGGCGTTTCGAGTCATGACCGGGTCAACCTAATAAATCCGGACGACAAAGAAAATCAACGCCGCCACAACCAGCACGAGCAACACACCCGATGCGATGACCCAGGGCTTGCGACTGTCACTCCGATTCCCGAACGGGGAGGCGGCGTGAAAATTGTCGGGGATCTGGGCGGGTTCCTCGGTCACCTCAATTTTCGAGGTGCCCGACGAAACGGTCACAACCTCCACGTCCTGACCGTCAAACATCAATTCAACGCTGCCCACCTGGATGATGTCCTTGGGCTTCAGGGGCGCCTTGGTCACTCGGGCGCCATTGAGGCGGGTCCCATTGGTGGATCCGAGATCCACCAGGGTAAACTTCCGTCCCTCCCGAACGACACTGCAATGACGCCCTGAAATCGAGGAATCGTCGATGGAAATATGATTCTGGTTTTGGCGGCCCACAAAGGTCTCGTCCCGATCCAGTTCAAATTTTTCGCCCTTTACCGTGTTCGACATGCCAATAAGAACCGCCATACGAATTCCTTTCATGGACTCAAACTGCGGCCATAATCGCACGATACCATCCCCATGTCAATGCACCCGCGCCCGCCCAAAACTGCGGAAGATTTCATAAACGCCAATTCCGGACGGTATCGGGGCTGTCCTGCAAAGCCACGAGCGCTTGATCGACAGTGACCAACTTCAGTCACCGTCTCTCACTCAAAATCTGTCAGGATTACACCCCATCGGCGTGCCGCAGGCAATGCTGCATCGCGGCTGCTTCCAGTAACCATCCGCTTGTAATTCCATTGTTCCACCGGTCTCTCCATGATAGTGGTTGACCATCAAAGCAGACGCATAGACCTCCACCCCGTGCCGCTCCCCCTCTGAAAACGTCTTCCTCCTTAAGGATCTATCAGGGCCTTATAGAACCGGTTGGTCGCGTCAGTGAACTGGACTGTGCACTTGCCGTTGATATCAAACAGGGCGTTGCTGATCACCGCACTTTCCACATCCGCCCACTCACCCATCAAGTCCGGCGCACCTCGCAGTTTAAGTACACCATTGATCCGGGTGTGTAGCGGCTGAACCCCGTCCTTCAACTGGACAGTGCTCGACACCATCCCGCCCGTGACCGACAGTGACAGGAACGAGAAGCCGATATCGTAAATGTTTGTCGGATCAAGTCCGAGCAGGTAATCGGTTCCCAGATCCGGATCAGCCGCCGCTGCTGCTTCACTGGCGTAGTATTGCTTCACCCACTCCACGGGAACATGGGGCGGCACACCGGCCTGTTCCGCCGAGACCCCGGCAAAGTCGATCTGAACGTTGTGGTCAGACGTCACCGCCGTAAAGACATTCGTGTACATAGGTGCACCGGCCGCCGCCAGCACCGCCGCCCCATCGTTGCTGAGTGAGGCAATGCGGAACCACGGATCCGCCGTATAGACAACCGATGTACTTCCGCCTGCCGGAACCCCAATCAGGCCGCAAGGCATTGCCGAACCATGCAACCCGACCGACTGACTGATGCGATGATACAGCCCCACGGTCACGACAACATCGTCGAACCGCTCGCGCTCGCCGTCGCTTGCCGTGAGCCGTAACGTATAGACACCAGCCTCCGAAAAGGTCGCCGTTGTATTGGTCGCCGCGCTGTCCGCAAATGTCACTGGCCCCGAACCGTTGGCTAAACTCCAAGATATCGTCAACGTTCCGTTTGTCGGGAGTCCGTCGTCGATTACCGTACCGTTCAACAGGATCGGTTCGCCTATTCTCCCTACCTTGTCTTCTCCGGCATCAACCAAAGGAGCGACGTTCGTCACAACCAGTGGACGCATCACGAAGGATTGGCTCATCCAGTTCGTAATGCCCGCCGCAGGATACCAACCCCGGCCCATGATGTCGCCCTTCTCGTTGATACGGAAAGGCCAAATGCCGGCCCATCCAGAACCCTCAGGCAGCAGATCGTTCAGAACGGTCTTCATCCCGTCCTGCCACAGTATGGCAACCTGTTTCCCATGACCTAGACCATCCGCCGGGCCGTATGCACCGTATCCGACCACCTGTCCCCGACTATTCACGTCCCAAGGACGAAAATCAAGATAGGTGACATTATCCTGGTACCAGAAGAAGTAGTTCTCGTTGGTCGTAGCCTGTCTTCGATCCACAAGCCCCACGACATGCCCTGCCTGACTTATTGCTGCGGCCTGCGATCCCATGGCCGGGAACAGGAACTTTGACGATCCCGTGCGCCGATCCACAAGAAACGCGCGAAGACCGGCGAAACCCACAACCTGCCCGGCATCGTTCATATCGAAGATTTGGGATGCGTCGGCGCCCTTCACCAACTGTACATAGTCATACCATCCATCCGGCAACATGGGTCGAAAATCCACCGGTGTGCCGTAAGCACCGGGATTCCATATACAGGCAGCTGCGGGAGGGAACCAATCATCGATACCGCGCTTCACGTCACAAGACCCGCCTACCCCGCCAAAACTGTCTATTGTTTGCACAAGGCCGGCAGAAGAATTGGGTTCCCAAGCCAGTGTCTGAATGGACGATCCTCCGGACCAGACAAAGTTATTGGGAGAAGAGTAACACGACGCCTGCCCTGCGTCGTTTAGCGCCGTACCATAGGCGGTTGCGTTGCTGTAGACCGTAAACACTCCTTCCGTCCACAGAAAACTCTTTGCGGACAACGTACGTCCACAGACCTGACCTTTGTTGTTCAGTCCGTACGCATAGCAGTCCGGCACCTTCACCATATCATAGGCCTCCACGAGGACGGACACCGGATCGGAAACCGTGCGTCCGTCGAGATTGTCAACCGCAACCGCAGTCAACGTATGACGTCCCTTCCTCGCTTTTAGCCACATCGCTCGGTAGGGGGCCGTTCGATCCTCGCCTACCTTCTCGCCGTCAACAAAGAACTCCACTCTGGCAATCCGGCCATCCGAATCTCTCGCGTCAGCCTCCAACAAGACCGCCCCACCGGCGGTAGCCATGCTATTGTTAGTTGGCGTTGTCAGTTGTACCGTTGGCGCCGTATTGACACACACCGTGGTCTGAGTGCTGCCGACGGCGCCTTGGTTATCGCGCACGCTCAGTGTCACGGTGTAGACGCCAGCCGTCGTGTACTCGTGGTTGGTTATCATGGCCGTCGCCGTGCTACCATCTCCGAAATTCCACTCCCATGCAACGATCTGGCCGTCATAATCGTTGGCAATGCCCGCATCGACAAACGTCCGCAACGGCGGATTGCCTTGCGTCCACCAGGCGCGAAACAAGGCGGTTGGCGCGGCGTTGGACGCCGCAGCCGATACGGTAATGTGCACGCGCGCTTCCGGCCCGTTCGTCAGTCCGTCAGACGCACTAAACCCGAACACATCCTCCCCCACATACCCCGATGCCGGAACATAGGTGATCTCTGGCGGAACCCCCGTAAGTTCGCCGTGTGCCGGATTCTTTGTCACACTAACGGACACCGTATCCCCGTCGGCGTCTATCGCATCGAGGCGAATGGGCGCCGAAGTCCCGGCGACGACTACAACATTCTTGGCAATCGCAATGGGTGCATTGTTGATGGGAATCACAGTAATGGCGACGACGGTCGGCAAACTCTCGCTTGTGCCATCCCCTGCCACGTACCGAAACAAGTCTGTTCCGTTAAAATCGGGAGTGGGTACATATTCCAAATGCGGCGCATTCCCTCGCAGATGCCCATGCGTCGGCGCTTCGATCACACGGAATGCAATGGCGTCACCCTCTACGTCGGTTGCCATCAGGTCAATCGTCCCCAGTCCGTTCTCAACCACAACAACGTTCACGTTGCTCGCCACCGGAGCATCGTTCACCGCTTGAACATCGACCGCCACCTGTGCCATGGCGCCGTTGCCGTGCCCATCGTCAACCCGAAAACACATAACGTCGCGGCCATGGAAGTTGGTCGCCGGCCTGTAAACCAATGGGTTTGTTTGCTCAAGCGCACCGTGCCACGGTCCGCTCATGAGCGTGAAAGTCAACGGGTCGCCATCTTCGTCCTCGCCTCGCAGTTCCAAGGGAACGGCAGTATCTTCGTCGGTTCGGATCACCTGCGACTTCAAAGTCGGCCGGTGATTGCCCCATATGTTCGGAGTGAGCAGATATCGGTTGTATTCAACGACACCCGGGATCGTAGTTATTGTCTCCGTCAGAATCTGCCCGCCATTATTGATGGCGAACGCATTGGAGAAGTGCCTCCTGTCAATCTGGGGAACCTGAGCGACGAGTACGTCCAAACTCTTCATGATTCCGTCTTCCCACAGAAACCCCTGGTAGTCAGCACTGTTCTTGCGATTATTGATGCCGCCAACAATTTGTCCATGGTCATTCACCGCCCACGCTTCCGCCCGTGTGCCGTTGTAGGGATCCGGTAACACGCCAAGGTTTGTGATCGCCCCGTTCTGCCACATGAACGCGCGATCAGGTTGATATACATCGTACCAGTTCACACCCTCCGGGAGTGCTTTGCAGAAGCCGACGATCCATCCGGCGTTATTCATCGCATACGGCTTGATTATTTCCGCGGTTCCCCTCAATGATCGTATGAGTGTGTCTTCCCCGGCATCCCATCGGTATGCGACAGACTGTTGCCATGTCCGGACAACAATCTGGCCAATGTCATTGATGGCGGCCGCGTCGTCATTGTATACTCCCGATCCCCCCCCCTCCCTCTGGATATAAAGAGGCGATAGATCCGTTCGTACAACCTGCATTGTGCCGTTGGTTTCCCAAAGCACGCCCACGGTCTCCGGATCGTTGTTCTGCATTCCCCGGCCTGTCTTCAAACGTCCCACGATCTGGCCTGCGTTGTTGATGCCCAACGGCCATCCCCCGTTGTCGTTCGCCTTCAGAGTCGGCAGAAGAACCCTTGATCCATCTCTCCGCCAGCAAACAGGGAGTTGCTTGTTTCCATTGACCCAAAAGTAGCCGATGACGTCACCCTGCGAATTGATCCCTGTGACATAGGCATTAGGGGATATCGTCGCGTCCCCGAGGCCGACCAGTTGGCTGTTAATCAACGCAGCGGGAGACCCGTCCGCAAGTCGCCCGGCCATGTCGCCCTGATCGTTGAGGTACCGAGGCCAGAAACCCTCGTTCTCCATGAACACGACCGTGGAAAAGCCTCCACGCTCCAACGCGACATTCAAGTTAACGTCCGGAGGTGTTTGAACAACCTGCTTCGGCGACCAGACATACCCATAATCGCCAGGTTTGCCGAAGACAAGTTCGTACAGTCCGTCAATGACGCCAATTTCGTAATGACCTGCGGAGTCAGTTTGAACCTGACCCTTTTGCGCGCCCGTGTATTGGACAACGGCGGCTTCGATGGGCGTCGCATCCACGGCATCCGTCACAAAGCCCCGTATCCGGCTTAGCGTGTAGATCGTAAAGACATCGCTGTTGGTCCAGACATGACCACCCTGGTCTTCGGCAATGAGATCGAACCTGACCGCATGCGGCGTTGGCACCGTGTCGCCCACTTGAACAAGGAAGTCCACCCTGCCGGTCGAACTTTCATGTGCGCCCAGTGTTCCGAAATCGGACTGGTTGCGAATCACCGTAATGTTGGGATCGGCACATTCCATGCGAACCGTGACGGAGCCGACAACCGGAAACACCGAGACATTGCACAGCGTCGGACTCAATCCGACCCGTTCGCCCAGACTCGCGTATCCATTGCCGTCGCCAGCCGTCTCCGAACTCGCGCCGTCATGGATCGCGGTATTGAGAAGGACGACGGTCGGTTCATGCGCCGCCCGTATCGCGCGCCCTACGTTCAAACGTCCGCCCGTCACGGTCTTGCCTTTCAACGCATCGAGTCTGTCCACCGACCCCAGAATCATCGTCTTGGTCTTGATGGTGTCCAGTGTCGGCAACTGCGACAGAAGCAGCGCACAAGCCCCGGCGACATCGGGACAGGCCATTGACGTGCCGCTCATGATGGTGTACCCACCGGACGATTTGCAGCTTACAATGCCTAATCCCGGCGCTCCAAGATCGGTTATTTCCTGGCCATAATTGGAGAAGGAAGTCAGTTTGTCTCTTGAATCGGTTGCCGCAACGGAAATGATGTTGGAGCAGGGATACGACGCCGGATACTGGGCGAGATCGTTGCCGGAATTGCCAGCCGCCGCGACGAAGAGGATATTACTTTTACCTGCCTTGTCGATCTCTGCCTGCATCGTCGGACTTGACGGCCCTCCGCCCCACGAGTTGGACGTCAGTCGCACCCGCAGACGGGTGGCGTAGGCGATGGCCTCGGTAAGACTCGAGGATGCGCCGCTTCCCGAACTGCTCAGGGCCTTGATCGGCACAATACTCACGCGCCAACAGACGCCCGCCACGCCGATCCCGTTGTCGCCCCTGGCGCCGATCGTTCCGGCGCAATGCGTTCCATGACCGTGGTCGTCCAACGGATCGTTGTCGTTGTTCGCAAAATCCCACCCTCGCCAGTCGTCCTTATATCCATTGCCGTCATCATCGATCCCATTTGTGCGCTTGTCGCGCCCCTGAGCATCCAACCCCGTTTCGCCAGGATTCGTCCATATGTTACCGCTGAGGTCCTCGTGGTTATAGTCAACGCCCGTATCGATAACAGCGACCACGATACCAGTATTCCCCGTCCCAAAGGCCCATGCGGCAGGCGCGTCTATGTCTGCGTCATCCAACGACCGGCAGGTCAGTGTCGCCTGTGCCGGAAGTCTTGCCTTGAGGTCGTTGCCATCCTCCTGGGAGATAGACGCCACAGGAAGCCACGTGCCAAAGTCTGCAAGCGAACCATTGAAATTGCCGGGCGCATTGTTGTAAACGACGACTCCCGCCGCCCCCGCCGCTGCGGCGTTGAGGGCCTTTACGGCGAAAGTAATGTCTCCGCGTTCTATCAAAGCGATATATCCTGACGCGCCCCCGGGAAACTCCCCCGGCTGCCCGAGTCCGCAATCGATGACATCTCCCGTCAAACCACCCTCGCTAGTCATTGACGAATAGACCATCCCGTTCACCGTGTAGATCTTCCCGTCACGGGAGACTTGCAGAGTGCCCCCTCCTGCGGCATCCTGCCCCACATTGTGCATCCCCCACAGGGCCGAAAACATGGGATCGTTCGGAAACGTGTCCAGAACATGGGCAATGTCGTCGGGCTCGACGTTCTGAACCACCGAACCGGCATCCGCCAGACCCTTAAGTACTCGGTCGAAAACGAGGGGATCCATCCCGTCGAAACTGACCAACACCAATCCGCTCGCCGGCAGTACGCGTAATACCTTGCTTCCCAGTTTGGCGGCTTCACTACTCAAACGGTCGATCGAGACATTGGGGTGCAGACGAACGATCACATGGTCGGCAACCATCTCCCGGGTGGAGACAGGGTTGCCAAGCAAGTCTTCGTCGCTTATCTTCGCGCCACCCCGCGCGGCGTGCATAGCCGAGGATCCGCCGCGCATGGCGAAGACCTCCTCGATGCGAATCAGCGGATACTGAGACGCTGGCCGTTCAACCACACTAACGCGTTTGACCGTGTCGTCCCGCAGTCCCGGCAGATAGGACACCTTCACGAGTTTGCCGTCCTGTTTCCGCGCATCCGACGGTGGTTGAGCAACAGTCGATTCAAGACCCGTCAGTGGCGCGGAAACGTCGTTGAACGGGTATGGAGAACGAACGGCAGGAACCGTGTTCGAGGACGAAACAACGCCGTTTGGAGTGGAACCCAATGAAGTATGCAGGTCCTGCGAGGATGCCGGGGTTGTTGCCAACGTCGCCGGGGTCGTAGAGGCGGTTGGTTGTTGAAATCGCTCACCGTGGCGTTGAACCACGAAAGATCCCGACCCGGAATGTTGGGTTCCATCGGCCTGTCTGTCAGTAGTTGGTCGCAATCCGTATTTCGCCACAACAACTATCGAAAGGACCGCAATCGTCGCCAGAAGCACTCCACATGTCATACGTGTCATCTTCATGAAACCGTCCTTCCTACTGATTCACTCCTGCACTTTGATTGGTTCCCGCACTAACGTCGCGGCCATGAAACTGATACGAGATATCCCAGGCGAATCGTTCTCGGGAACGCACTGTCCCGTCGTTCCATCTTCTCACGTAAATTACTTTAACGGGATCTCCCTCTTTCAAGTCGGCGGCGGCCCTGTGAACCGCATCCTCACGACCTGTCATAGTTGGAAGTTTCAGGGGTACGCGTACTCCTTGCATTCCCTGATGGACGGCCAACACACCCGTCCTTTCCAACCGGTCGAACCATGCATACAAAGATCCGGTCTCCACCGTCTCGGACTCGCCGGCGGCGACCATCTTGCTCTCGCCCATGGACGCAAATTCCACCGTTCCGGTCTGGACACTGAGTTCCGTGGTTTGCGCCGTCACGATCAATCGGAACGTCGTACCAACCACCGTCGCAACGCCATGCGGTGTTGTGATGCTCATGCGTCGATCATTCGGTTGTTTTCGGATGTTCGTGGTCAAGGCGCCTTTCTCCAACCGGAGTAACTTGGCAAAGGGGTCTTTCCCGGCGATCAACGTCACGTTCGCATTCGCTCCAACCTCAACCACACTACGGTCGCGATACGTGAACTTAAGATAGCCGTCCGTCCCGGTATGGACGCTATCGCCTGGACGTAGAACATCGCCCGTCTTCAAGCGCGCCCCCCCATCGCCGCCCGCAACGTCTCCGTGCGTTTCCGCCACGATCCCAGTGACCGGTCCGGTTCCGAAGCCCGACGAACCGAACAAATGCCAGACCCCGAACACTGCCACTACCGACGCCGCCGCGAGGGTCACGAGAACCGCCCATGTCCTATGCGTCCGAATCGGAGTGCTGACATGGTCTTCAATCCTCTTCGCGCTCACCGTATCCATTACCCTGCGGACAAACGCTTCGTCAACCGCACCCTCTATCCGGTTTGCTTCTCGAAGCAATCCGTCCATTGCGGCCTGGATACCTTGCTCCTTCACGTTATCCGTGTTCTTTGTCATGCGTCGGACTCCTTCCACCCAAAAAAGGCGACGTCTTTGTCGAGATGCGCGTTCACGCAATCGAACAGTATCTTTCGGATACGCTCAAGCCGCTTTCGGATGGCGACAGGAGTAGTCCCAATTCGTTCGGCGATTCGATCGCACGATTTGCGTTCGGTGTAGAACAAGTTCACAATCTCCTTGGCTTTTGTATCGAGACGTTCCACGCATTCGCGTAAGCGAACCAAAGCATCGCCACGTCCGTCGCGAGTAGCCTTATCCCACGTCCAATGTTGCATCTCGATCACATCGAGAACGCCGTCATCCAAAGGCACTTCTTTACGCCTGCGGCACCATTCAAGGTACTTCATCCGGACAATCCCACGGATCCAACAGCCGAAATCGCGAGATGGATCGAACGAGGCAAGCCGTTGGTAGGCAGTCAGAAACGAGTCTTGTACGAGATCCATCGCCACATCGTCGTTTTTCACCAATGACATGGCATAACCAAGCGCCCTGCGATGATGTTCGCGGATAACTGTCTCGAACGTGGGATCCATCGTCTCTGTCATTGTCGTTTTCTCTCTTACATATATTGATTTCGCAATGCCGATTGTGACAGGAGTTTCTGAAATATGTTTACTGTAGTCCCATAAGTGCTTGATTTTGACAAATCATGAGAAGAAGGTGACAGGCTAATAGACTGTAAGCCGTCAATTTCCCAGATCCCTTTCATCGTGTGATTTTAATCAGGACACCCTTTTGAGCGCTCGATCGACCAGTGACCAACTTCAGCCACCGTCTCTCACTCAAAATCTGTCAGGATTACACCAAATCGGCGTGCCGCAGGCAATGCTGCAACGCGGCTGGTTCCAGTAACCATCCGCTTGAACTTCCCCTGGCCGGATTCCCGCCCCTATCCACCACCCTCGACATGATGTGGTAATAGGCGGTTCCAGCCTCCACTGTCCTGGCTCTTCGCATGGGTTCTGTCTCCCTAAACGGCGTTATTCTTCGCCACACACCCACACAACGAACTAACTAATGTCTATATTATAAACTATTTTAACTGATTGCCCGTCCCCGTTCCTCTGATCTTGACTCCCCATAACAAAATCAATACTGTCTGACCCCTTGCAAAGAAAGGATCTGCAGTCGCATGACGACCCAGTTAATTGAAGCCCGCAAGGGTATAATCACGCCGGTCATGGAAACCATCGCCCGCTTTGAACGCGTATCGGCGACTCGGGTTCGGGACGAAATCGCCTCCGGCCGGGCTGTTCTGCCGGCCAATCCCGCCCATCCCATGACCCGCCCCGCCATCGCGGGTCGCGCCTTCCGAACCAAGGTCAACGCCAACCTCGGTCGCTCAACGGAACGCTCCGCCGAAGGCGAGGAACTCAGGAAACTGGATATCGCCCTCAAGGCCGGCGCCGACTTCGTGATGGATCTGAGTGTCGGCGCCGACCTCGCCGCCATACGCGCCGGTATGCTGAAGGCCAGTCCTGTCCCCCTCGGCACGGTTCCCCTCTACGAAGCCATCTCCCGGCTTAAGGGCAACACCATGGATCTGACCCCTGAACTCCTGTTGCAGGTTATCGAGGAACAGGCTAAACAGGGTGTGGATTTCATGACGCTTCACGCGGGATTGCTCCGCCGCCATGTTCCCATGGCCCTGAAACGCAAACTCGGGATCGTCAGCCGCGGAGGCGCCCTCATGGCCGAGTGGATGACGGTCCGCAAACAGGACAACCCCCTCTTCACCCATTGGGATGAGGTCATCGAAATCTGCCGGGAATACGATGTCACCGTCTCCCTCGGCGACGGACTGCGCCCGGGCTGTCTGGCGGATGCCAGCGATGAAGCCCAGTTCGCCGAACTCGACACCCTGGCCGAACTTGTCCTGTGGTGCCGCCGGGAAGGTGTTCAGGTCATGGTTGAGGGGCCCGGCCACGTCCCGTTCAACCAGATCCAGTCCAACATGGAGCGCGAGCAGAAGGTCTGTCATGAAGCCCCCTTCTATGTTCTCGGCCCGGTTGTCACCGACATCGCCCCCGGCTACGACCACATCACCTCCTGCATCGGCGCCACCGCCGCCGCCTATTACGGGGCGTGTCTATTGTGCTACGTGACGCCTGCCGAGCATCTTGGCCTCCCTGACGAAGACGAGGTTCACCAGGGAGTCATCGCCTACCGAATCGCCGCTCATGCCGGTGACGTGGCACGCGGACTCCCCGGCGCTCGCGATGCGGACGACGCCATGGCCGAAGCCAGGATGGCCATGGACTGGAAACGCCAGTTTTCCCTATCCATTGATCCGGAGCATGCCCGAAAACGGTATGAGCGAACCCGCGTTTGCAACGAAAACGAAGCTGACCATTGCTCCATGTGCGGCCCCGAATTCTGCGCCATCCGAACCAGTAAGCGAATCCATGAATACAAAGCCCCTTGACCAGGTCATTGAGATCATGCGGAAACTCCGCGATCCGGAGGGGGGATGCCCCTGGGATCGCGAGCAGAACCTGGACTCGCTCAAACCCTTCCTGATCGAGGAATGCTATGAGTTGATTGACGCCATCGACTCGGGCGACGTGGAGAAACACAAGGAGGAACTGGGCGACATGTTGCTCCAGATTGTCTTCCAGGTCCAACTCCGCCAGGAAAAGGGCGAGTTCGGGTTTGACGACATTTGCACCGTGCTGGCCGAGAAACTGATCCGCCGCCATCCCCACGTTTTCGCCGATGTCAAAGTCACCGGATCGAAGGACGTGCTGACCAAGTGGGAAGAGATCAAGAACAAGGAAAAGAAGACCGGGAAACGATCCGTTGTCGATGGTGTGCCTAAACATCTCCCGGCCCTGATGAAGGCGCACCAGGTGCAGAGTCGCGCCGCCCGCGTCGGTTTCGACTGGTCGGCCATCCATGACGTCATGGCTAAACTGGAGGAGGAACTAGAGGAGACCAAGGAGGCCATGCGTTCCGGTGACCGCGAGAAAATCGCGGAAGAAATCGGCGACCTGCTCTTCTCCGTCGTCAATCTCAGCCGCTTCCAGAAACTGCATGCCGAGGAATTGCTGGCGGCAACGGTTCGCAAATTTTCCCGCCGGTTCCAGGGGGTTGAAGCCCTGGCCCATGAAGAGGGGAAACTGATGACCGACTGCTCCCTGACCGAACTGGATGCGTTTTGGGACAAGGTTAAACTTCACGAGAAGCAGTAATTGCCGTGTTGTGCACCTTCTCTTGCGCCCGGATGCAGGAGGCGGAAGGAATGAGCAAAACCGGGATCCAGGCCAGCAGTTTCAATGACATAATACCGGCCCCATGGGTTGTCATGATCGACACCCCGCCTCATCGCGCACAATCCAAAATCACTGTCCACGATTCCCCTCACATTCATCTTGCCCGCTTGAGTCCGGTCAACATAGTATTCACCAGGACGAATGATTCACAATTCAGCAACAGGGGAGCCAAGTATGAGATACGCTGTGATTATGGCAGGAGGATCGGGAACACGATTGTGGCCGATGAGTCGGGAAAGCAAACCCAAACAGTTGCTCCCCTTCATCAAGGGGCAAAGCCTCGTCCAGATTTCCGCCCACCGGCTGGAAGGACTGGTTCCCGCCTCGCAACGTTACATCTGCGCGTCCTATAAACAGGAAGCCCTGATGCGTCAAGCCCTCACCGAATTGGGCGCCAACCAGTTTCTGGGCGAACCTTGCGGACGAGACACCCTCAA